>URDE01000026.1:0-20644 GCA_900546525.1 uncultured Collinsella sp. | reverse complement strand
CCAAAGAAGGTGACGAATGATGAAGCTTTCGCATGAATCCAAGCTGCGCCTGGGCATTGGCATCGGAGCGTTTGTGCTCATCATCGGGCTTGTCGTTGGCACTTCGCGGACTTTGATTCATTTTGATGGACCGTGGAATCTCAACGATGTTGTATCCGGCTTGTCTGGTATGGACGATGCGTTTGACGAGGACGATGTTTTTGATGACGGTATTTACTCCGCTCAGTCTCAAAAGCTTTCGAGTGAAACCTTCGATGCCGACTCATTCCAGTCCCTTGACCTGGATGTGACGTCGGGTACGGTCGATATTAAGTACGTTTCCGATGGACCGGTGCGTGTCATCGAGAGTGGTCGCGTTGCAAAAGGAGTAACTGCTTACGATGCTGCCACGCAAAATCTGGCCGAGATTAGGGGCTCTACGCTCAGGATTAACCAGTTCGACTGCGATGACGAGCGTGCGCTTGACCGTACGGTCACCATCGAGCTGCCGCGCGAGCTTGCCGATAACATGATGGACATTTCGGCGAATGTGGGGTCGGGGGATCTGACGATTACGGACATTGCGTGCCACGACTTCGATTTGACGTTGGACTCGGGAGACGTCGAGTTTACGGGTACCGTGACCGATACCCTGAATGCCGAGGTCGGTTCGGGCGACATGACGTTCGATCTCTACCAGGCGCCCGCGAAGTCGATGGACGTGAGTGTGGGCTCGGGTGATGTGGAGATGACGGTTCCGAACTCTACGGGCTTTAAGGCGAGCCTCACCTTGGGCAGCGGCGACTTCGAGAGCGATTTCCTTCCGCTTGACTACGACGGCGAGACCATTTTGAATCTTGAATTCGATAATGGCGATAAGTCCGCCACGTATCGTTTTGAGGTTGGTTCGGGCGACATGTCATTTGATTCAGAGTGACGTGCGGTTATCGAAGACTTATAAACCATAGCTGCGCTGTTTAATGGAGGCGCCGGAGCCGTGACGGGCTCCGGCGCCTTTGCCTTTACAATGGGGGCATGGAACAGATTATCTTGAACATACTTGAGGCCCTGCGTCGCGGCGAGACCGTGGACGACAAGGCGCTCGTCAAACTGATACATGCCGAGGCGCGCCGTGAGGGTGCCGACAAACGCGATTTGGCCAAGCGCCGTCTACTGCCGTTCTACCAGCGGGTTAAACGTGAGGAGCCGGCTCGTTGGGCTGCGTGGAATGTCGATACCGAGCTGGAACGTCGACTGCTGCAGGTGCTGCGTATGAAGCCTCGTCGCACGGCTTCGGGCGTGGCGACCATTACCGTCATTACCAAGCCCTGGCCATGCTCGGGCGATTGCCTGTTTTGCCCCAATGACCTGCGCATGCCTAAAAGCTATCTGCACGCCGAGCCGGCGTGCGCCCGTGCGGAGCAAAACTGCTTTGACCCGTATCTGCAGGTGAGCGCTCGTCTGACCGCGCTTTCGCAGATGGGGCATGCGACCGACAAGATAGAGCTCATCGTGCTCGGTGGCACCTGGAGCGACTATCCGCAAGGGTATCAAACGTGGTTTATGTCGGAGCTTTTCCGTGCGCTCAATGACGATGCCGTCGCCGGCGTGGCGGCAAACCCCATGTTGGCGCGTCCGGGCATCAGCCGTGCCGAGGCAGGGCGCCTGCTCGATGACGCTCCCGCCGATGCCCTGCCGCCGGTGGTAACAGAGCGCCGCGAGCGCTATCGGGCTGCCGGCATTGCGACAGACGAGGCTGAGCTTGCTGCCGGCGTTGCCGACGAGCAGGGGCGTGTGGATGCTGTCGTTGGTGGCTATAACCGCGCAGTGCGCCGTCTGTACGGCCCCGGTACGCCATGGGGCGAGGCTGCCGAGTGGCAGACGGCAACGATGGAGGAGCTTGAGCGTCAGCAGCGCATCAACGAGACGGCGAAGCATCGCGTGGTGGGGCTCGTTATCGAGACGCGCCCCGATGCCGTAACGCCGCAGGCCCTCACGCTCATCCGCCGCCTGGGTTGCACCAAGATTCAGATGGGTATTCAGAGTCTTGACCAGCATCTACTCGATATCAACGAGCGCCGCATTTCGGTGGCGCAGATCGAGCGGGCGTTTTCGCTCGCGCGCCTGTTTGGCTTTAAGATCCACGCGCACTTTATGCTCAACTTGCTGGGCGCCACGCCTGATGGGGACAAGTGCGACTACGAGCGCTTTATGACCGAGGGCGCCTTTATGCCCGACGAGGTCAAGGTCTACCCGTGCGCGCTCATCGAGGGCTCGCGTCTGGTGGGCTGTTACGAGCGTGGCGAGTGGCGCCCCTATACCGAGGACGAGCTGCTCGATGTGTTGGCCGACGACATCGTGGTGACGCCGGCGTTCTGCCGCATCAGCCGCATGATCCGCGACTTTAGCTCCGATGACATCATGGTGGGCAACAAGAAACCCAACCTGCGCCAGCTCGTTGAGAACCGCTTGGCTGCTTGGGGTGACGGTGCGACGGTGCGTGAGATTCGCTATCGCGAGATCAGCACGGCGGGCGCCGACCTGGACGAGTTGACCCTTGACGAGGAAGTGGCGTACGAGACGCCGGTGACGCACGAGCGCTTTTTGCAGTGGGTGACACCGCAGGGCAAAATCGCGGGCTTTTTGCGCCTGTCGCTGCCCGACCGCGCGTTTGTTGCCGCGCATGCGGACGAGTTGCCGACGGTGTCGGACGAGGCGATGATTCGCGAGGTTCACGTGTATGGCATGGCGGCGCGCGTGGGCGATCAAGGCCAGGCGGCGCAGCATCACGGGTTAGGGCGTTTGCTCGTAGAACGTGCGTGCGAGATTGCCCGGGATGCGGGTTATGCGCGTATCAACGTGATTAGCGCGATTGGCACACGTGAGTACTATCGTCATCTTGGATTTTATGACCATGGCCTTTATCTGCAAAAGGAGCTCTAGATGAACAAGCCGAGTGTTTCTGCCGGCGTCGTTGCCGGCGTTGCTCTGGGGGCCGCGGCGCTTGGCGCGGCCGCTGTCGCTGTCCGTGCTGCCTGTCTGCAGGTTGCGCGAACCCGCCATGGGTTGGCGCGTGTGAAACGCGTGCACGATGAGGGAGGCGACGAAGTCCGTGTATTGGTGCAAGGCGGCGTTTACCAAAGCGCAAGCTACGTTGGCGAGCGTTGGGCGGAGCCCGTCTTTGCGTACTATCGCGCGTTTGACGACGTGTTTGAGGCTGAGGACGCAATGCGTGATGCTTACGGGCATGGTATCGACCGTATGCTCATGCTGGGCGGCGGCGGGTTTGCCTATCCCAAGTTTGCACTGATGTCGCACGAGAGCTTGCGCATGGACGTCATTGAGTACGATGCCGAGATTACGCGCCTGGCGCGCCGTTGGTTCTACCTGGACGAGCTGGAGCGCACGGTGGGCGATCGCCTGCGAGTGATTACCGCTGAGGCTCGCTCGTATCTGGGCGTGACGAGCGTGGGTCATCGTCGCTACGACGTGGTCGTGAGCGATTGCTTTGGCGGTGCCGAGCCCGTACGCGAGCTGGCGACGGTTGAGGCATTGCGTTTGGTGCGAGGCAGCCTGAACCCCGGGGGCATCTATGTTGCCAATATCGTGAGTGCGAACAGGGGGAGCGGCGTGACGTTCCTGCGCGATTGCGTTGCCGCGGCACTCGAGGTATTCGCCCACGCCTGGGTGGTCCCATGCGGCGACGCGGAGTTCGGCGGCGAGGAAAACTACCTGCTCGTCGCCAGTGACGGCGATTATGCCTTTGCCGAAGCCGTGCCCTTCGACGCCGACTTCCTCGGCACCGTCCTTCACGACAAGTAAGTCTCTCCGTCCCAAAAAGACGGGTCTTAGGCGTGGTCGCTCCAGCTGCGGACACGCTGCTTCATGCCCTCTATGTCGAGCACGCCTTCGGCAAAGCCCTTGCGCACGAGCTCTTCGGGAACAAACTCGTCGTAGCGGTCAAAATAAGGCACCTCGTCGGGATAGACGAGCTCGATGGGATCGAAGTCCTTCTCGGCCTCGGCGGCGAGCACCTCAAAGAACGTCTCCTCGTCGGCCTTCATCTTAAACTGCATAAAGTACGGGCGTGATGGGTCGAGTCCGCGAAGGCCCAACTCCGCGGCACATTTAATCTTGAGCATGCGCTCGAGGGCCAAAAAGGCGTAGCTGCCCAGCCAGGGGAAGAGCACCCAGGTATCGCCGCCCAGGTTAATGAGCGGTTTAGTTCCCGCGCCCGAAATCTCGGCCGTATGACGAGCCTGCGCAAGGCGGGCCCGTGCGTTACCCATAAGGTACGGATACGCGGCGTGTTCGTTGAGCGCCTTGCGCATGCGCTCGAGTACGTGTGTATTGATGTCACCGGGACAGTCGCCAAAGTAGGCCGGCACCCGGCCCTTGACCTGCGTGGCAAAGACGGTATGACGCTTCCAGTCCACTTCCTCGACAATCCAGCAGTGTCCGGCGATGGCGATGCGCTCACCGGGCGGTGGCGGATTGACGATCGTGCCCAACTCGGCCGACTCGCTGCGAACGGTGAACTCCTCGTTTTCCTGGAACACGGCGTAAAACTTAAAGTTGTTAATGATGCGCTCGCCCGCGAGGCCCACAATGAGCCCACCGCCCTCGGTGACCTGGATGTGGTCGATCTTGATGAGGTGGCGCAGCAGTACGCGATAGTCATCGGCCGAGACGCGGTGGAAATAGCTGAGCGTGAGCACGCGCTGGGCAAGTTCGGCAGGCGTGAGTTCGCCGGTGCTGGCGAGGGTCGACATGGTCTGGTGATAGAGCAGGCTGTAGGGGAGTCGATCGAGCTCGGGCGGCTCGACCCACTTTTCCTCGCGATAGAGTTGTACGAGCGCGATGCCCTGGAGGAGCTTCCAAGGTATCGTTTCAGGCATCATCGTGCGCGGCTCGGGCTCTTCCTCGCGCATGACAAACCACATCTCGGGCGGAAGATCGCGGCGTCCCGTGCGCCCCATGCGCTGCAAAAAGGAGCTGACGGTAAACGGTGCATCGATCTGGAACGCGCGCTCCAGGCGACCGATATCAATGCCGAGCTCCAGCGTGGAGGTGGTGACGGTTGTCTGTGCCTGTTCCTCGTCGCGCATGAGCTCTTCTGCCGTCTCGCGTAGCGATGCCGAGAGGTTGCCGTGATGGATAAGGAAGCGGTCGGGCTCGTGCCGGCTCTCGCAGTAGCTACGCAGCATGGAGCATACGGCCTCTGCCTCCTCGCGCGAGTTGGCAAAGACCAAGCACTTTCGGCCGCGCGTGTGCTCAAAGATATATCCCATGCCGGGGTCGGCGTTGTCTGGTGCTGTATCGGTGGGGTTGAGTAATGCCTGTTCGGGTGCTTGGGGGATGTCGACTTCGCCCTCGGGGGCCGAGGAAACTTGGCGGTCCTTGGGAGCGGCCTTGCCCTGTGCCCGCTCACGACGTTGACGGCGCTCCTCTTGTGTGAGCTGTCCGCTGTGACGCATGTCTTGGGCGCCGGCGGGCAGTGCCGCGGATGCCGCCGCATCGATGCGCTCGCACGCAAGCACTTCGGCCTCTTGAGGACCTGTACCCATGAATCCCCGCTGCTGCGCCTGGGGGCCCGAGTTGTAGAAGTGCTCCATGGAGATGCGCCACACGCGGCGCGGTTCTTCAAAGCGGGGGATAACGCAGTCGCGCCCCGTTCCCTGTGAGAGAAAAGCGCCCGTGCGCTCGGGGTCGCCGATGGTAGCCGAAAGGCCAATGCGGCGAGGCTGCACACCGGCCATGCGCGAGAGTCGCTCGATAAGGCAGAGCGTTTGCCCGCCACGGTCGCCGCGCATGAGCGAGTGGACCTCATCGATGACCACGTAGCGCAGGTCGCAAAACATGCGCGGGATCGCCATGTGCTTATGGATTAAAAGCGCTTCGAGTGACTCGGGTGTAATCTGCAGGATGCCGCTCGGTTTTTTAATGAGCTTAGCCTTGTGCGACTGCGAGACATCGCCATGCCAGTGCCAGACAGGGATATCGGCCTCTTCGCAGAGGTCGTTGAGGCGGACGAACTGATCATTGATGAGCGCTTTGAGGGGGCCGATGTAGAGGGCGCCCACGCTCGCGGGCGGGTTCTCCCAAAACTCGGTCAGGATGGGAAAGAAGGCTGCCTCGGTTTTGCCGGAAGCTGTGGATGCCGTTAGGAGCACATTGTCTTGTGTGTTAAAGATGGCATCTGCCGCCGCAACCTGGATAGAGCGCAGACTCTCCCAATCGTGGGAGTAGATGAAGTCTTGGATAAACGGAGCATATCGGTCAAAGGCGTTCACGGGGCCTCCCCCCAAATACGAACCTCTCAATGCGGTTGGCAATGGTTTGCTGCATTGCTGTCTCAACGTTTGCGCAGATAAAAGCTGCCAAAATAGACCTGTCCCTTTTTGGCAGGTTAGATGGTGAATTCGGCGAAGTTGCGGTCGCCGTCTGCGGTGCCGGTGTCGCCTGTTGCGGCTGCCGGTGCCAGCGCGTCGCCGCCGACGCTTTGCAGTAACTCAGCCACGTTTGCATCGGGGTTCTGGCACAGGATATCGAGCAGCTCGATAAAGTCACGGATGACCTCACGCGGCGTCAGGTGCGTATCGGCTCCCACGCGGCCAAACTCAATCTTGAGAAAGTCTACCAAGTCGTTCTCGGCAAGCGTGGGCGTCCAGCCAAAGTATCCGGCATGGATCTGCATGAGTTTTTCGATCAGCACCAGCAACTCCTCGTAGGTGAGTGGCTGCAGGCGGATGATGGGCGCGAGCATGTCCTTAAGGTCCTCGCGTGCAAAGCGGCCCTGAGCGAGTCGACTTCGCAGGGCCTCGTAGGAGAACACGCCACGGCGGCGGTCTTCGATGGAGGTTGGCGTGCCGCCCATGATCATGCCCAGGTACTGCGCCTTGCCCTGGAGCGTGTCGTTGTACATGGTCAGGATCTTCTCGTAGTTGTATTGGCGTGTGATGGCGTTGGGAATCTTATACAGATTCACGAGCTCGTCGATGAGCACCAGCATGCCCTTGTAGCCGCTGCAGACCAAAAAGCGCGCAATGAGCTTAACGTAGTCGTACCAGTCGTCATCGCTGATGATGGTCGAGGAGCCCAGCTCGGCGCGTGCCTCACTCTTGGTGCGGTACTCGCCGCGAATCCATTTGGTCACGCGGCTCATAGCTTCTTCGTCGCCCTCGGATACGGCCGCGCGGTAGCGGCGGAGCATGCGGGCGAAGTCGAAGCCGTGGACCATTTCCTCGAGTGGGGCCAGTTGGGCATTGACGGCAGACTCGTCGGCATCGGCACACGAGGCGACCCAGCGATCCAGGATAAGGTTGAGCGCACCGCCCTCGGGGCGCGTCTTGGTCGATATGTTGCGGATGAGCTCACGGTAGGTGGCAAGGCCCTGTCCTTGGCCGCCCTGCAGACGGCGTTCAGGGGATAAGTCGGCATCGGCGACGACGAATCCCTCGCCCATGGCGTGCGTGCGGATGGTCTGGAGCAAAAAGCTCTTGCCGGCGCCGTAGCGACCGACTAGGAAACGGAAGCTTGCGCCGCCATCGGCGATGAGGCTCAGGTCGGTGAGCAGAGCACGGATCTCGACCTCGCGCCCCACGGTGATATAGGGAAGGCCGATGCGCGGGACCACGCCGCCCTTGAGCGAGTTGAGAATGACGGCGGCGACGCGCTTGGGCACGCGGGGTGCTGCGGATGCGGTATCACTCATGGTCTAGGTATCCTCTCACGTCTGCTTCGTAGTCCTCGATAATGTGCGGTCCTGCTGAGCCAAATTCAATAACGGTGTCGCCCACCAGGTCAAAGAGCGCCTCGTTGATGGTATCGACGAGCATGTCCTTGCTTTTGCCCGACTGTGCCACCGCCAATGCCGTCTGGGCCGTGTTCTGCTCGAGCAACGCGCGGAGATAGGCGTCTGCGGCAGGCGCGAGTTCGTTCGTGGCGTCAGCGGGCGCAGCAGCTGCGAACACGGGCGTCGGTGCGAGGAGCGGTGCCACGACGCCAAACTCTTCGGTGGAGACAGTCGGCTCGTCGGGTTCGTCTTGCCGTGTGGCCATCTCGCCAGGTCCGGCGGACATGCTGGGCGTAGACTCGGTGTTCGGTTGCTCGATAAGCGTCGCCTCGGCTTCCATAGGCACATCATCCTCGCGCTCCTCATCAATCAAAAGCGCTTCACGCGTTTGCGCGGCGGCGCTCCGAATGTGCCCCAGCTGACTCAAATCGATATCGATCTTGACAGGCTGGTGCGCGGCGTCCCACGAAAGCCATGCCACGATCTCGTCATCGATGATCTTGGCCAGATATTTGGGGACCTTCTCCTCCTTTAGGGGATGGGTGGGGTCTAGGGCCAGGCGCAGGCGTTGGTCGCAGGCGCGCATCATCTCACCGAGCTTGCTACTTTTTTGTCTGCTGCCGTGGATGCGCATGCATTCCCAAAAGCCATTTTGGCAGCGATAGATGTGAATGGGGTCCAGGCGATATTCGCAGTCCTCGTGGCGCTCGGGCGCAAAGAACACGGCCGAGGCAAACATGGTGTAGGGCATGGCCGTCTCCTCCCCAAACAAGCTCGCTACGATGCCGGTCTTTCGGTGCGTGTCATAGTAGCGCGCCATACGGACATACACGGCGCATGCCACGTGGCGCAGGTCGCGATGGTGGGAACGGTCGAGCCGTGAGTTATTCAGGTTGTACGTGGAGAGGGCGTTTATAGCGGTCATGAGTCGCTCCTCGCCTGCCTCGTCGGGCGGAAGGGGGAGCGTGGGCTCGGAGGTCTTGCGACGCGCAGGCGCCAGGTCTGACGGCGTTGGCGCGGGCGCAAGGTCTCGCGCCGCACGCCGCAGCTCGATAAGGGCGTTATCGAACATGACGGTTTTAGAGTCGCGAAGCAGCTTGGGGTCGAGTCCGTGGAACACGGCGTAGTCCTGCAGCCACACGCGTGCGAACCGGTCGATGCCGGGCTCGAAGGCGCGATAGGCATCCCAAAAGGCCTTGATTTTGTTAAAACCATCGAGTGGGTCATCTACGCCAATGCCGCAGATCAGCTCATAGAGATACAGAAAGGCAAAGGACGTAGACGTTTCCTCGACGGTTCCGCGGCGCACTTGGGTGCGCCAGGTAAAATAGCCGCGCAGCTGCCGATCGCTCATGGCGTTATAGGTGGGAAAGTACGACTTGAATGTGCCGTTGTAGGGACAGTCGTCCTCAAAGTCGGCCATCAGCAGGCCTTGGCGGTAGAAAAGCTCGGCTTCCGAAAGCCAACGTCCCGCGCCACCCTTGGGGTCTTCTTGCCAACGCGATATCTCACGCATTTTGCGGTACTGGTCAGGAAGGAAGTTCTGCATCTGACGACCGGTTTTGAGAATCGGCTCGTCAGCATAGACTTCGTTTGAGAAGCGAGCAGACTGATGGGTCCGGGCCTCGGCCATAATGCGCTCGATGAGCATCTTGATGTCCTGGTCGGCCACCGTTTCTCCTCTCCTAACGCAGCTTCGGTGACCTCATATCATAGCACAGCATCAAACAGGTGTTCGAGATACCGCTACGTAGATAGATTTAGAACAGGAGGGCGTAGATGACGGCTATGACAACGGAGGGGAGCATATTGGCCGTGCGGAAGGTCTGAGGACGGATGAGGTTGACGCCGACGCAGAAGATGAGTATAGAGCCCACGAGCGATAGACTGTCGAGGGCGGCGGCGGTCATGATGGGGGAGAGCGCGCCGGCAAACAGCGTAATCGTTCCCTGGAATACGGCAACGGGCAGGGCGGAGAAGATGCAGCCGCGGCCGAGCGAAGCCGTCATGGTGCAGACGATGATGCAGTCCAACGCGCCCTTGAGGGCAAGCGTGGACCAGTCGCCGAGCAAGCCGTCTTGGATTGATCCCACGATAGCCATGGCACCGATGCAGACGGTCAGCGATGTCGAGACAAAGGCATTGGTGAACTCGTTGTCTCCCTCGCTGCCGGTTTTGCGCTTGAGCCATTCGCCCAGGTTTTCGATGCCGGCTTCCAGGTTAACGGCCTCGCCGATGAGCGAGCCGAGGGCAAACGAGACGATGAGCATGGTGGTGCCGGTGGTCTCCAGCGCTTTCCCGTCAATGACGAGCATCTTTTGCATGGTGCCGCCCAGTCCGATAAACAAAACGCACAGCCCCGACGCCTTCATGAGCGTGTCTTGGATGCGGGGTGTGATAAAGCGTCCGCCTATAAGGCCCAGCAGTCCGCCCGCAATCAAAAGTGCGACGTTGATGACCGTTCCCAAACCCGGCATGAACCCTCCCATATTGATGCCAACCTGGCAATCGTAGCAGAACGGGCTGCAGGGTGCGTCATGCCTCATCCTATACGTTATATAAGTGGTATTAATGACGGCATTTGGTGCCCGAGCCTCAGCCTCCCATCACGACATAGGGGCTGTAATCGAAGCACAGCGTCATGAGTCGCTGCGGGGACTCAATGGCCGCGGCGATGATATCGGCATCTCGAGCTCGGTCAAATCCCACGAGCTCAATTTGATACGAGACGTCTTCCATTTTATGGAGTATCCGGTTATTCAGGAGATTCTCACCGTCGAATTCCTCGGTTTTGCCTCCGTCCGAGGTTACGGCATACAGGTGCAGTTTTGCGGTGGTCGCAGGGTCGGCGACCGTGAGGTTGTCGATTTGGTTGGCCGTGCCCTTTGCCCCAAGCAAGGTGAGCAAGGTGGGGGCTACGACCTCGCCCGATGGCAGAAAAACAACTTCGACGGTTTTAGGGAATGCGATAATGGCTGCTTTGCGGACGGGCTTATCGGCAGCGGTGACCTCAATGCTCGCGGCGTCGACGGTTTCCGTGCGGTCGAGCGCGACCATCATGCAACAATTGCCCTCGTCGATGTCTGCCGGCATGGGACACCCCAAGTTTTCGCCAGCTTGCGTGCCGCCCACTGCGGTGGCTGTTTCGCTTGGCTCGCTGAAAGTGGCTGAAGGACCGCTCGATGGCGGTGTTATGCCGCCTGGTGCGCCATTGTCCCCAGGCGCTATTTCACCGCTGCTCTCGCTGGAGTCGCTTGCGATGTCACCTGTCGAGGGGGCGAGTCCGACCGCTCCTACTCCGCTCCATTCCATCTCGAGGAGCGCCGGATCGACAAGGACGTGATGCACATCTTGCGTTTCGGTACTGATATCGACAGGACCGGGATCTGCCCCTCGCGTCAGGCTGAGCGATCCGGTCCGCTGTTTGCCCCGAATCTCCTGGCTTTCTGTGCCGCTCGCGTAGAACATTAGAGCGATCTCGCCATTTGCCGTGGCGTCGGTGCCCGCCTTGGTCATTTTCAGCGATGCGGTGAATGAGATAGCGGGCTGCGTGCCATCGGCGCTCGAGGGGACGCAGCCCAGGCATACACCCCCTCCGTTTTCGAAAAACGTGCTGTCGAAGGCGACTGTTGCCCCGTCCGCCGAGTCATCGGACAGGGTGATGTCGAGGCACAGCTCCACGTCGCAGGAATCGCCATCGGCATCAGTTGCAGCTGCGCGCCATGTGCAGATAACGCATCCCGTTAGGGGGCCGTCCGCTGTGCTCGAGTGCTCGGTATCCACGACTATCGAGCTGTTCGTGCAGCGACGGAGGCACCCCGAGGCCGAAATGCTTGCCTGCGCAAGCGAGAAGCGTTGGCGCGCGATGGTGCTCATCTGGTTTGTGGCGAGACAGTTGACAGCAGGTAAGGGGGCGTCCACGGCGGGTGTCGCTAGAGCGGCAACGGGCATGCCGGTGGCAAGCGCACTACAGAGCGCGGCAACGGGCAAAAGGTTCTTTGATGCCATGGGTTCTCCTTACCTATGCTGGACGGTCTCGATTCGTGTGGCTACCGGCTGCGTTTGATGTGCAGGCCAAGGCCGATGGCGCTAGCGCCTGCCGTGGCGATTCCTGCTGCCAGGAGCTGTCGCGTGTCGCTCGTTTGCGCGAGGGGTTCATGTTGGCCACTGCGTTCGAGTTCCGATAGATCGACAGTTACCTGCGTGGCAGCCTGCGCCTGCTCTTGTTGGGCAAAGGCGGCGATCGGGGCAAACGTTGCAACGCCGATGATGACGGCAAGGACAATTGCCTTAGGCCGTGTGCGCACCGGGCTCGACCGTCCACGTAATGGTTGCGACCTGGTCGCCCGTGCCGGTCACATGGAAGATGTCTCGCGTGACGCGGGCGACAGTGCCGCTCGTCTTAAGCTTAATCTTGTCCGTACCATCGGCGATGCCCTGGTAGCCCATGTCGAAGGATGCATTTTTGGAAAGGTCGAGGCCCGCTTCCTGCGTCGCGGCGTGGGCGTCTTGGAGTGCCTTGTCTGGGCCGACCTTAAAATCGATGGAGTTCTGGGCGGTCCCCGTCTTGGCGTCGGCGACGATGCTCCAGGACTTCTGGGCGGCAATCTTCATGTTGGTAACGTGGATGCCATAGGCCGAAAGATTGTCGATGGTGGTTGTATTCTCGGAAGGGCCCTGGAGCGTGCCGTCTGCCTTAGCGACGAACGGAATGACGGTCGGGGCTTTGAACTTGATGTTGTCGATTTGGGTCCTGATGGTCACGTTGGTGGTTCCAGTGCGTCCCTCCGCCAGGGCGGTGGTCGGCGCGGCGCCCATTGCGAGTGCGAGCGCCAGCCCTGCGCCCACGACGAGCACCCTGGCCCCATTCAAGTTCCTGGTGATGTCCATAATCGTTCCTTTCTATTCGTCACGGACCGTTTCCGTGAGGGTTAGACGAAAGCGGCACGGGTGCGCATTTTCATAACAGGTGGCAGGTCTAGTCTTCTGTCTGCGCAACTCGCACCTTGACGCGCGTGGGATTGCCATGGACGTCGTAGGTCTTGGCGTCGAGCGCTTGAATCTCGATATACGCCTTGCCTTCTTTGATGTCGCCTGCAGGGCAGGTCTCAACGGTCTTGCCGGTCTCGACCACGCCCGATTCATAGATGGTCTCGTCGTTTTGGATCACGCGGAAACGCTGGGGAAACTTGTTATCCTGGACGTTTTGCACGTTGATGCGCAGCTTGCCGCCTTTTTGTAGCTGGGCGACCGGTGCGACCGAGATCGTCATCATGTTGTCGCGGACGATGGCATCGAGCTCGTCCTGGATTTCCTGACGCGACTTACCCTCTGCCGCTGTGACCGAGGCACCCGTCTCGGCGACAGGCTTTGACTGCCAAGCGTAAAGGCCGACGGCGATAAGGGCGCAGGCGATGGCCAAACAGACGGCGCCGAGCCTTTTTCGATGTTTTGACCCTAGGGGGCTCGACTGCTTCCTTACGCTCATGCGGCATCCTTAGTGGTATAGACGCGCGCGAACGTGGACGGATCGGCGCCAAAGAGCATGTGGAGCATGAGGCGTCGCGAGTAGATGAGCTCGTCGAAGTTTGGGTCGAGTTTGATGTCGTGGATGTGGGCGATGTGGTGGGCGAGTGCCGAAAACGATTCGGGATCGCAAATCACGTCGGTGGTGACGTGATAGACAGCCGCATCGGGAAATGCCTCCTCATCGAAGGGCAGAAGATATGGGTCATCGTCAACTTCGATGGCGATGCCGTACTGGGGCCAGTAATATGCCATGGGAACCTCCCTGTTTTTGGGCCAAACCTTCTATTGGTTTTGGCTGTCGATGCCGACCGTATCAGCCACAACTTGACCAATTTCTGACCAAATGCTTGACGGGTTTACATCGCCGCAGGTGAGAGACGCTAAAAAATATCTCAAGTTTTTTCGAGCGCCAATTGTGTGCGTGGCTGCGATGGAAAGGAGCGCGTTAAATAGAGCGCCTGCCGAGAAAACGCCGCCGCTCGCCGAATTGCGCAAACGTAAAATTCGCCAATTATGGAGACGGTCTCAGTCACGTCGACGAAACGATGCGGTAACATCTCCCTGCAAACACTGTAGTTAACTAAAGGGGGAGTTCGCGTGTCTGCAGCCATCAAACCCTTCGGCGACGAGTTCGAAGAATATGGTCGCGATGAATCTCGCACATCGGGCGAGGCGTCGAGCATCTCGTTTCCGACAACGGAGGACGAAGTCCGCGCCATTCTGCGAAAGCTCCATGCCGAGCATGTTCCAATAACGGTCCAGGGTGCTCGGACCGGTCTGGCTGCCGGCGCCGTGCCTCACGGCGGGCATATCCTCAACACTTCTCGTATGAATCGCTACCTGGGTCTTCGCCGCGACGAGCGAGGCCGTTTTCTGCTGCGCGTGGAGCCGGGCGTCGTGCTTTCGGAGTTGCGCAAGCAACTGGGTAAGAAGGCATTGCCGACCGCTGACTGGGATCAGGTATCGCTTGAGGCCTATGAGGAGTTCCAGGCAGCTCCTGAGCAGTTCTTCCCCACCGATCCCACCGAGGCATCTGCCTGCCTGGGCGGCATGGCGGCGTGCAATGCCTCCGGTGCCCGCAGTTACGCCTACGGCCCCATGCGCCCGCACGTTACGGGGCTTCACGTGGCACTGGCGGACGGCGACCTGCTTGAGCTTCATCGAGGTCAGGCGCACGCTGACGCACGCCACTTGTCGCTCGTGACAGCGGAAGGCCGCGCGCTCGAGCTGGATCTTCCTGGCTATACCATGCCCAAGACCAAAAACGCGTCGGGTTATTTCGTTTCGGACGATATGGACGCCATCGATCTTTTCATCGGTGCGTGCGGCACACTCGGCGTCATTACCGAGCTCGAGATCGCCCTGCAGGCGGCACCTTCGGTCGTATGGGGCGTGAGCTGCTTTTTCGACAGCGAGGACAAGGCGGTTTCCTTTACCGATTCCGTGCGCCCCGTGCTGTCCCATGCCGCCGCTATTGAGTATTTCGATGCCGGCGCCTTGGATATCCTTCGCCGCCAGCGCGAGCAGTCGACCGCGTTTGTCTCGCTGCCGGCACTCGACGATGAGGCAAAGGTCTGTGTTTACGTGGAACTCGACTGCGACGACGAGGCGCAAGCGACCGAGGAGCTGTACCACCTGGGATGGGTTTTGGAGCTTGCGGGCGGCCGCGACGACGCGACCTGGGTTGCACGCACCGAGGTCGATCGCGAATGCCAGCGGTTCTTCCGCCACGCCGTTCCCGAGAGCGTCAACATGCTCATCGACGAGCGTCGCCGCACCGACCCCACCATTACCAAGCTGGGGTCGGATATGTCGGTGCCCAATGCGCGCCTGGCCGATGTCGTTGCCCTCTATCGCCGCACGCTGGCCGAAAGCGGGCTTGAGTCTGCCGCCTGGGGACATATCGGCAACAACCATCTGCATGTGAATATCCTGCCGCGCGATGCGCGGGACTACCGTCGCGGCGGTGAGCTGTTTGCCCAGTGGGCTGCGGAGGTAACGGCTATGGGCGGCGCCGTCTCTGCCGAGCACGGCGTCGGCAAGATCAAAGCGGGCTTTTTGGAGACGATGTACGGCCACGAGGCCATGGTCGAATCGGCTCGACTCAAGCTGCAGCTCGATCCTGCCGGGCAGCTGGGTCGTGGCAACCTGTTTTCGGAGAAGCTCTTGGATGAACTCGTCCAGAAAGGGGGCGCGTGAAGATGAGTGATTTCCATATGGTGGTGTGCGTCAAGGCGGTGCCGGGAAGCACCGAGGTCAAGATGGACCCCAAAACCAATACCATCGTGCGCGATGGCAAGCAGGCGGTCATTAATCCCTTCGATGCAAGTGCCCTCGAATGTGCGTTGGCGCTCAAGGACGACTTTATCGGCTTTGGCATGGATGTGCACGTGACGGTGGTATCGATGGGTATCCCTGCAACCGAATTGCTACTGCGCGACTGCATCGCCCGCGGCGCCGACGATGCATTGCTGCTCACCGACCGTGCTTTTGCGGGCGCGGACACGTTGGCGACCACCTATGCTCTCAAATGCGGCATCGAGGCGCTCGACGAGGACTTCGACCTGCTCATCTGCGGCAAGATGGCGGTGGATGGCGATACTGCCCAGATTGGCCCCGAACTGGCCGGCGCCTTCGAGATTCCCTGCGTGACCGATGTGAGCTGCGTACAGAGCGCGGGCTTTACGACGTGCGGCTCGCTGGCGCTTGTCCACGGCTGTGACGCCGGCGAGGAGACGGTCTATCTGGAGATGCCGTGCGCGATGACGACCGCCAAGGAGATCGGCCAGCTGCGCATGCCGAGCATCGCCGGCATTCGCGCGGCCGAAGATGCGGATGTGCGGGTGGTCAGTGCTGCCGATGTGCATGCCGACCCTTTGCGCTGCGGCCTTACCGGATCGCCGACGCAGGTCGTGCGCTCGTTTGTACTCGACCGTGACCAAACGTGCGAGGCCATCGAGGGCACGCCGGTCGAACAGGCGGCAAAGCTTGCCAAGATTATCGAGGGGATGGCTTAGATGAGCGGACTGATAATCGATAGCGAGGCATGCGTTGGCTGTGGCCGCTGCGTTCGCGCCTGTGCCTCGGGTGGCATTGTGGTGGAGGGCGAGCGCCCCAACCGCTGCGCCCATGTGACCGACGGCTGCATCTTGTGCGGCGGGTGCGTCGACGCCTGTCCCGTCAACGCCATTTCGATCGAGCGCGACGAGGCCGCCGGCGCGGTTGACCTCGATGCGTATCGAGACATTTGGGTATTCGTTCAGACCGACGAGCACGATGACGTGGCCCCGGTGGCCTACGAGCTCATGGGCAAGGGCCGCGAGCTTGCCGATGCACGCGGCTGTCGCCTGGTGGCGCTGGTCGGCATGGGCCCCGAGGGCTCGCTTGAGGACCTGGAGCATCTGGTTTGCGCCGGTGCGGACAAAGTTCTGGTCTGTCGTGACGAGCGCCTGCGTCAGAACGACGCGGAGGTCTATGCTCGCCTCATCTGCGATTTGGTAACCGAGCGCAAGCCCGAAGCCATTCTGTACGGTGCGACCGCTTTTGGCCGCGAGCTGGCGCCTGGCGTTGCCGTGCGCCTGCGGACGGGCCTTACGGCCGACTGCACCGTGCTTTCGATGGATACGGAGGCGGGCCTGCTGCAACAGACGCGTCCGGCGTTTGGCGGCAACTTGATGGCCACCATTATCTGCCCCAACCACCGTCCCCAGATGGCAACGGTGCGCCCCGGCATCTTTAAGGCGCCCGACTTTGACTATAGCCGCTCCGGAACGATTACCCAGGTATTACTTGCGGAAGACGCCAAGGCTCGTGTCGAGATTTCGATTCCCGCCGAGGAATGGGGCCAGCAGGCTTCGATTGCCGATGCCGAGCGTCTAGTTGTTGTGGGTCGCGGTATTGGCTCCAAGAAAAACCTACCCTTGATGCGAAAGCTCGCCGAAGTCCTGGGTGCCGAGCTCGGCTGCACGCGACCCGTCGTGGAGGCGGGCTGGCTGGAGTATCGCCACCAGATTGGCCAGACGGGCGTGTCGGTTTCGCCTAAGCTCCTTATGAGCATCGGCGTTTCGGGTGCCATCCAGCATCTTGCCGGCATCGGCGGTGCGGAGTGCATCATCGCCGTCAACGAGGACCCAGATGCCCCCATCTTCGGCGTCGCCCAGTACAAGGTCGTCGGCGACGCCGTCGAGGTCGTTGAGGAGCTGCTGGCCCAGCTTGAGTGCTAGGCACTTGCCAGCCAGCTGCGCAGCTCGTCCTTTAGGCGCTCCCAGGTCGCTTGCGTGGCGGAATCGGTGAAGGGGCGCGTGATACCAAAGGGCGCGTCGAGCAGGCGGTAGATATCGCCCTGCTCGCGCGCCAGCGCGCGGCTTGCCGGATAGACAAGCTCAAACATAAAGCAGATAAGCCCCACCAAGTAGTCCGCGGGCTCATTGCGCTCATCGCGCGTGACGCAGCGGTGCTCGTCAAAGGCGGCCAGCGTCGGTGCCGAGAAGTGGCTGGCAAGAAACGCGTCCTCATTCACTTTGAGGATGGTGTCGACGGTACTGTCGGCGATGGTGCGCATGATGTCGATCTTGTCGCCATCGCGCACGATATCGCAGAAGCGCCGCGTGCGCTCGCCGAGCTGCGCGGGCAGACGGAAATTGCTGTGATAGGCAATGCTCGCTCGAATGAGTTCGTCTTCTACCGGATCGTCGATAAAGTCGCGGATACTTGTTGCCGCGGGCGCATCTGCAGGTGTTTTGCCAAAGAGGACCTCGACGCCCAACGCCGCATGGCTCACGCTTTCGGCATCCTTAAACGTATCCCAGCGTCGCAGCTGCTCAAAGCGGCCCATATCGTGCAACAGCCCACAAAGCCACGCCAGATCAATGTCCTGCGGTGACCAGCCCTGTTCGCGTGCCACGGCATCGCATGCCTCGGCAACGTGGTACGTATGCTCGATTTTGAGCGCGATACGCGGATTGGCGGCATCGTAGGCATCGGTGTAGGTCTTGAAGGCCGCGGCAGCCCGCGTTCGATCGATAGCTGTCATAATGACTTCCTAAAAAGTTGTGTCTTTCTGTGTCTTTCGATCCGGTGGCAATTGTAGGTGAACTCGGTTGCCATCGGGCGATGGTTCTGCCGCGTCGTTGCATGCGGCTCGGAAATCTTGTCGGGACGAGGAACGCTATGGTGCTCAAAATCGTTAAAACCGTCTGGCCGGTGATGCTTACCTATGTTGCGATAGCCGCGCCGTGCGGAATGATTATGGCGCAGACGGGAATGGAACCCTGGATGGTTTTTGCTCTGAGCAGCACGTTCGTGACGGGCAGCGGGCAGTTTATGATCTGCAATCTGTGGCTGGCGGGTGTGCCTGCGGCGTCGATCGTCGCGAGCGTCGCCGCAATCTCCTCGCGCTTTGCGCTTTACTCGGCATCGATCGCACCGCATCTGAGGGGTGTCTCGAAGCGTCAGACGCTGGCTGTTGCCGCGACGCTTACCGAGGAGGCATATGGCATCTCGCTTGCCAAGTTGGTTAAAGGGGAGGATTGGGGTCCGCTCGAGTCCTTTGTGCTCAACGTGATCCTCATCGCAACATGGGGCGTTTCGTGTACGACGGGCGCCATCGTCGGCGCCGTTGTCGATGTTCCCACCGCTATTGCGGGTTTTGTCTGCACATCGCTCTTTATCTGCCTACTCTTTTCGCAGCGACTGTCGCGCGGCAATGTCGTAGCTGCCGGTTTGGCTGCGGTGTCCGTCGCCATATGCAAGTTCTTGGGGTGGACGAATATCGCCGTGCCGGCAAGTGTGCTCGTCGGCGTTGTCACGGCACTCGCGTGCGATGTCCTCGCCGAGGGAAGGGGCGCTCGCGATGCCCGTTAATGAGTTTTTGGTCCTATGGCTGTCGTCATGGGCGGCCATCGCGTTTTTCCGCATTGCCCCGGCGTTTGCCTTGCGCGGGAGAACGCTGTCGCCCCGCGTTACCGAGGCCTTGGGTTATATTCCGCCTGCCGCCTTTGCGGCGCTGGTCGCCAACGATTTGATAAGCCCTGGCGCTTTCGACGCCGGCTTGTGGCAGGGCTTGATTCCCTGGATTGCGGCCGCCGGCGTCGTGGCGGTGGCAATCAAGACAAAGTCGATGTTGTGGTGCTGCGTCTCGGGCATCGTGTTCTATATCGTTTTGAGCTTCATATAAGAGCGGGGCACGTTTAGCGTCCCGGCACAACGAATCGAATTTCTCACCGAGCCGGTCTGCTTCTTCTGGTACCATGGTCAAACTTTACTGTAGCAAAGTGTGACGTGGGCTTTTGTTCTGCGTCAGCGGAAATGGGAGTTTCATGGCACAGGAAGCGACCGCCAACGAGCAAAAGAAATTCAAAGTCCCGCGTATCCCGGGTGACATCATGATCTACCCGATGATCGTTGGCCTTTTGCTCAATACCTTCTGCCCGCAGGTCTTCGAGATCGGCGGCTTCTTTACCGCCGCCTGCCGCGGTGGTTCCAACACCATCGTTGCCGCGATCCTGCTGTTTGTGGGTGCTGGCATCAGCTTTAAGTCCACGCCGGGCGCCATCAAGACCGGCATCGTTGTGCTGATTCCTAAGCTTGTGGTGGCAGCCGCGCTGGGTCTTGGTGTTGCGTATTTCTTTAACGACAACCTTTTGGGCCTGAGCTCGGTTTCCATCATCGGCGGCATTACGTTTTGCAACATGGCGCTCTACACGGGCATCATGGGCGAGTTCGGCGACGAGTCCGAGCAGGGCGCCGTGGGTATCCTGTTCTTTACGGCCGGCCCCGCCGTCACCATGATCATCCTGGGCGTTTCGGGTCTTGCTAACATCCCGCTGGGTACCATCGTCGGCTCCATCCTGCCGCTTGTCATCGGTATGGTTCTGGGCAACCTCTTCCCGTTCATCAAGAACCTGCTGGTTCCCGGCACCAACCCTGCGATTGCCGTTATCGGATTTCAGCTCGGTGCGTCCATGAGTCTTTCGAGCTTTATCACCGGCGGTATTTCCGGCATCCTGCTGGGCCTTATCACGCTGTTTGTCGTCGGTCCTATCACCTTTGCGTTCGAGCGCCTGTGCGGCGGCAATGGCAAGGCCGCTGTGGCTTGCTCCACCATCGCCGGCACGGCTATGACCACACCGGTTGCCCTCGCCGAGGTCGCACCGCGCTACGCCGAGCTTGCGCCTACTGCGTACGCTCAGATCGCCACCGCCGTTATCATCACGGCGATCATGGCTCCGATTCTGACCGGCTGGGTCGACAAGAAGTTCTGCCAAGGCAAGGAGGATCTGTCGCCAGCCGGTGTCGAGGCCATCGAGGAGGCCGTCGCGACCGACATCGATGGCGAGTAGC
>URDE01000025.1:0-21988 GCA_900546525.1 uncultured Collinsella sp. | reverse complement strand
GCTGGGCAGATTGCGAGCTGCGGGAATGGCTCGACGGCGACGGCCTTAAGCTGCTGCCCAACGAGTTGCGCGCACTCATTAAATCTGTCAAAAAGATCTCGAATAACGTTGGCGCCACCAGAAGCGCATCGTGCCTGAGCGAGCTGCCCGCGACCCTTTGGCTGCCCGCCATGGTCGAGCTGTGCGGAGTGCAGCCGCCCGAGTCATTTGCCGAGGACTTTCAGTACCTGGCAGACATCTATAACGGCGAGGGCAAGGAGTACCAGCTGTTCCGCGAGCTCAAGGTGAGTCCGTATACCACGAACGAGATGTTGGTTCGCCAGTGGAAGGGCAAGGACACCTGTTGGTGGGAACGAACGGCGAGTCCTGACACATCGGAGAGCGAAGGCACACTCTATATGAATCGCGTGGGACACGACGGCGACGCCTTTGCGTACGCCACGCCTGCGGAAAAGCCAAACAAGCAAACCTGCGTGATCCCCGGGTTCTGCATCTAGGCAGCGGGCGTCTTGCCGTGACGGGACCCCACCCCGGCAATTGTCTTGATCTGTAACAGTTAGAACCCAAAAACCGGTCTAGTTGTTACAGATCGAGACAAGACCCCAGCCCCACGAGACAACATCTCAATCTGTAACAATAAGGGGTTAAAAACCTCTCTAGATGTTACAGATCAAGACATTTGAGTTGGCCGCGGACGGTCTGTCTCGATCTGTAACAGTTAGAGGTCATATTTGCTGCTAGATGTTACAGAACGAGACATTAGCTTGCCGAGAACTTCGCCTCATAATATATGACTCAAGTGTGTCGATATTTCCTTGCCAATGTTGCGCAACAGAAGCCCTTTCGGCAGTCGTAACGTACGAATTGTCATAGGTACCCCTTCAACGATTGGGAGAAGAAATGGCAAAGTACGCACCTAAACACTTGGAAGTCTCAGGCGGCGACGAGCCTCGCCCCACATTCTCGGGCCACAAGGCAACACGACTCGCCGTCACCGCGGCAACCACCATCGCTATGACCGGCTCGTCGCTGCTCGCGCCGTTCTCGGCATTTGCCAACGATGTGAGTGATACCACGGCACAGGACGCGATCATGTCCCCGCTTGCTGTCCACGCCGGCGAGGCGGCAGGCTCCGCAGTAAAGGCAGACGCCCAGAAGATTGCCGACTTGCAGGCTGCTATCGACGCCGCAAAGGCTGCCGAGGCAGACGCCAAATCCGACTACGACACGGTGGCTGCTCCCTATACCGAAAAGCAGGCGGCCCGCGACAACGCACAAAGCACCTATGACGCCTCCGTCTCCGATAATTCGCAGGCAGAGGCCGCCGCGCGTGCCGAATATGCTCGCCAGCTCGATGAAAGCGTCAAGGCGGCCGACAGCGCCAGTGCCACGCTGAAGGATGCCCAGGGAAAGCTCGATACAGCCAAGACCGACGCCGAGGACAAGTCGAAGGTCCTTGATGCCGCAAAGCAAGCGGCAGCTGATGCGCAGGCCAAGCTCGAGGCAGCCCAGAAGGCAGCCGCCAACGCAACGCCGGAGGAAATCAAGGTCGCCGAGCAGGCTGCCGCAGATGCGCAGGCCGCTCTGAACCAAGCAAAGGCTGCGAAGGCCACTGCCGATTCCGCGCTCGCCGATGCCCAGCAGGCTCAGAGTGCCGCGCAGAGCGCTTACGACGAAGCGGCAGGCACGCTGGCTTCCGCTCAGCAGGAAAAGAACGCCGCGGATGGTAAGGTAGTCGCGGCACAGACAGCGTATGACAGCGCACAAGCCGATTTGGCGGCCGCAAAGGCAGGCGCTGAAGGCCCGGAGTATGACGCCGCCCAGGCAAAGGTCGATGCTGCCCAAAGCGCACTCAACCAGGCGAAACAGCAGCAGGCGACTGCCGAAGCAGGCCTTTCTCAGGCAAATAGCGACGTTGAATCCAAGCAGGACGCCCTCACCGGCGCCGAAAGCGAGCTCGAAGCCAAGAAGCAGACAGTCGCAGCAGCCGAAAAAGATGTAACGGCAGCCCAGACGAAAGCCGATTCGGCGCAATCGGAGTTAACCTCGGCAAAGCAGGCACATGCTGCCGAACTGGAGAAGGCAAAGGCCGCTCAGAAACAAGTCGACCAGGCAAAAGCCGAGAAGGAGCAGGCAGACAAGGCGCTCGAAACTGCCAAGGCAAACCAGGCGGCCGCCGATCAAGCCGTTGTCGATGCACAGAAAGCATACGATACGTGCAAGGCAGCAACCGATAAGGCAACGACAGCGGAGGCGCAGAGCGTCATCGGCTTCTACCAGTTCATCGGTGCCAACGACGCTGCAAACACCATCTATAGGCAGAGCGATAAAAACCCGACGACCATTGGCGATAAAAAAGACGGCACGTCACTCGACAACGCCAAGCTATCGTTTAACAAGCTGCGCGAGATTAACGAATACCGTGCAAGCGTTGGATTGAGTGAGCTTAGGGTGACGGCCGAGCAAATGGCAATCGCTCAATCCGACTCCAATTACTCTGACAAAACGCTAGGTCACTCAGATTACGCCATTTGTGAAAATGCCGCTTGGAACTTCAGTACTAAAGAAAACATCGCGCACCAATGGGTCGATGATGAAAAGGGGATATTTGACGAGGCTGCAGCGAAAGCCGGCCTTGGCAACGTTGCCCCCAAAGATGCTTGGGATACTTTCTGGAGCCACAAAACCGAATTCGAAAAGCACGGGGCAGACTTTGGCACCATCGGCCATTATTTGAATATCGTACAACCTAACGCCAAAACCATGGGATACGGCATCAACTCGCGCGGAACCCTTTGGCCGTATGTGTTCGTCTTGGAGATCGACGACAATTACGGTTCGTACGAGAAAGAATACTCGATCGATGAACTCGAGAATCTCTTTGATCAGTATCAGCTGAGCCTCTCCAAAGCCAGCGAAAAGCTCGCCGCCGCAAAGACGGACCTTGAGCAAAAGCGCAGCACAGCGGCATCGAAAGCCGATGCCGTAAAGGCAGCTGAAACCCTCGTCGCTCAAAAGCAGGAAGGCATTGTTGCCGCGAATAGCGACCTTGCCGCCAAGAACGACAGCGTAACAAGTGCCGCCGCCGCTGTTGCCCTAGCAAAGCAGAATCTCGCCAAGGCAAACGGAAAAGTTGCCGAAGCCGAAGACCAGGTCAAAGCCGCCCAAAGCAACGTGGCGACCGCAGAGCAGGTCGTCAACCAGAAGCGCGCCGAGCTTAAGGCATCGCAAGAGCGAGCCGCTCAGAGTCAGAAGAAGGTTGATGACGCCAAGGCAGAGACTCTCGTAAAGCAGCAGGCTCTGCAAGATGCAAAGAAGGAACTTGCCAAGTATTCAGCCGATGTTGCTGCGGCTCAGGAGAAAGCCGACGAGGCCCATCAGGCGCTTGATGAAGCCACGGCAGCCCAAACGTCTGCCCGGAGCGCTCTCAAAAAGGCGAAGCTCGACGAGGCTGCCAAGAAGCAGGCCCTCGACACCGCGAAGGACAACGCCGAGGCCAAGGCGGCGACCGCGGAGCGCGCCGCAGGCGATTTGACCGCAGCGGATAACGACTTTGCCTCAAAGAAGGCCCATGCCGACGCCCTGAGTAACGCAGCCGATAATCTTGCCACCGCCGAGGCGGCCAAGCAGGACGCCGACGCAGCAGTTACCGAGGCCGGAGTCGCCCTTGGTGCGGCAAATGATGCCATCGCGAACGCCGAGCAGGCGGTCGAGAATTCTCAGGCCGCATCGGATGCCGCTGTCGCTACCCTCGGAAAGCTCAAGTCCATCAACGTCGAAAACGGCATTGCTACTGGCTCTGACGCAAACGCGAACGATACGCTCAATGCCCTCTTTGCCAAGTGCGTCGCCGCCAAGCAGGCAGAACATAACGCAAAGGCCGCACTTGATGCCGCTCAGGCAGACCTTGATGCTGCGACGCCCGCCTACACCGCAGCGCTCAATGCCTACAACGAGGCGAAGGCAAAACGCGTAGCCGCCGAGCAAGCCCTGAAGGACGAGATCGCCCGCCAGGAACAAGAGGCGGTGAAGGCCGAGCAGGCCAAGATCACGCAGGCTGCCGCTAAGCCGGTTGCTGGAAAGCCGTCTGCCGGCAACGCCCAGATGGCCGCCAACTCGGCACTTCCCACCACAGGCGACAATGCCGCGCTCGCCGGTGAGACGTTTGTCATCGGAGGTGTCGTGCTCGTAGCCGCCGGCGTCTTTCTGACTGACAAGAAGCGTCGTCAGGAGTAAGGATTTCGGGAGGACGGCTTCTCCTCCCTCCCACCGCTTCGCAAACCCTGCCCAACATGCGCCGGGGCGCCCATCACGCGGGCGCCCCGGCGTTTTACGTTGTATGCCCGGGGCATCTGCTCCGAGATTGTCTCGATCTGTAACAACTAGGACCCAAACATCAGTCTAGTTGTTACAGATCGAGACGTTCGGGTTACCCTCGAATGGTTTGTCTTGATCTGTAACAAATACTCGGTAAAACGGGGTCTGGTTGTTACAGATCGAGACGTTAGTTTTCGGCCGATTTCTATGTCTTGATCTGTAACAGTTAGAGGTCATTTTCACTGCTAGATGTTACAGATTGAGACATTAAGTTTGCTGCCAACTGTTTGTCTTGATCTGTAACAGCTATGGTTCAAAAACCGGTCCAGACGTTACAGATTGAGATGATTGGTTGGGACGGTCCATCGGCCAGCCAACTACCCTCACCTGTAGCGAAATGTCATACATTTATTCTGTACTGGACACCCCCAGGGGGTATGGGTGTATAGTATCGGCAGGTTAACAATTCCACCACCGAACCACAGAAAGGAGAAGCCATGGCTCAAGATAAGTTCGACGTGGGCGGCATGACATGCGCCGCCTGCCAGGCGCACGTGGACCGTGCTGTGAGCAAGCTCGACGGCGTCGAGAACGTCGCGGTCAACCTGCTCGCCGGTTCCATGATGGTCGACTACGACCCCGCGCAGGTCTCCCCCGCCGATATCTGCACCGCCGTCGACCGTGCGGGCTACTCGGCCTCGCCCGTCGATGCGGGTACCGGTGCCGCCGGCTCAAACGGCAGCACGCAAGCCAGGTTCGGCGCCGCCCATATGGAGTCGCCGACCAAAAAGTTGGAGGCCGCCGCCTCTGCCATGCGCACTCGTCTCATCGTCTCGATCGTATTCCTCATCCCACTGTTCTACATAGGCATGGGACACATGCTTGGTTGGCCGCTGCCCGGCATTTTCACCGACCATACCCACAGCATGACGCTCGCCCTCACCGAGCTCGTCCTGCTCATCCCCATCGTCTATGTCAACGACGCGTACTTTATCAATGGGTTTAAATCGCTCGCGCACGGCGCGCCCACCATGGACGCCCTCATCGCCGTGGGCGCGACCGCTTCCGTCGCCTGGTCGCTCTACGCCATGTTCATCATGGCCGACCAGCTAGCCGCGGGTCAGGTCCACGAAGCCATGATGACGAGCATGGACAACCTGTATTTTGAGAGCGCCGGCACGATCTTATCGCTCGTCACCGTGGGCAAATACCTCGAGACGCGCAGCAAGTCCAAAACCGGCGGCGCTATCGAGGCGCTCATCGACTTGGCACCCAAGACCGCGACCGTCGTGGCGGAGGACGGCAGTGAGACCACCGTCGACGTCGACAGCATCCTTCCCGGCCAGGTCCTGCGCGTGCGCCCCGGCGAGTCCATCCCCGTCGATGGCGTGGTGCTCGAGGGCAGCTCGGCCGTGGACGAGAGTGCGCTCACCGGCGAGTCCATCCCCGTGGAGAAGACCGCCGGCGACACTGTCAACGCGGCCACGGTCAACCGCACGGGCTCGTTTACCTTCCGTGCCACGCGTGTGGGCGCCGATACGTCGCTCGCCAAGATTATCCAGCTCGTCGAGGACGCCAACGCCACCAAGGCGCCCATCGCCCGCATGGCCGACAAGGTCGCCGGCGTGTTCGTGCCCGTGGTGTTCGTGATCTCGGCCGTGACCTTTGTGGTGTGGATGGCACTGACCGGCAGTATGAACGAGGCGCTCACCTCCGCCGTCGCTGTGCTGGTAATCAGCTGTCCGTGCGCACTGGGTCTGGCCACGCCCGTCGCCATTATGGTCGGCACCGGCAAGGGCGCCGAGATGGGCATTCTGTTTAAGAGCGCCGAGGCGCTGGAGAACCTGCGCAGCGTGGGCACCGTGGTGCTCGATAAGACGGGCACAGTCACCCGCGGCAAGCCGGCCGTGACCGATATCGTGGTAGCCACGCGCGCCGACGGCTCGCCCGCCATGAGCGAAAAGGCGCTGCTCAAGCTGGCCGCCGCGCTGGAGCGCTCAAGTGAGCACCCGCTGGCCGAGGCGATTATGGCCGAGTGCGAGGCGCGCGGGATCGTCGCGCGCATGGTCGAGGACTTTGCCGCCGTGCCCGGTCGTGGCGTTACGGCGCGCGAGGGGCAGAATGTCATCGCCGCCGGCAATATGCGCCTGATGGACGAGTTGGGCGCGAAGGTGCCCGCTGGCCTTGCCGAACAGTTCGCCGCCGAGGGCAAGACGCCGCTGTTCTTCGCCAAGAACGGCGAGCTCGTCGGTACCATCGCCGTGGCTGACGAGGTCAAAGAGACAAGCGCCGAGGCCATCGCCGCGCTCCGCAAGCTCGGCGTCGACGCGCGCATGCTCACCGGCGACAACCGCGTGACGGCCGAGGCCATCGCCCGCCGCGTGGGGCTGAGCAACGAACAGGTTATCGCCGACGTCCTGCCCGCCGACAAGGAACGCCACGTGCGCGAGCTGCAGGATTCAGGCAGCATGGTCGCCATGGTAGGCGACGGCATCAACGACTCCCCCGCCCTGGCGCGCGCCGATGTAGGCCTTGCGATCGGCACCGGCGCCGACATCGCCAAAGAAGGGGCAGATGTGGTGCTCATGCGCAGCGACCTCATGGACGTCGCCCGCGCCATCGAGCTGTCGCGCGCCACGATCCGCAACATCAAGCAGGACCTGTTCTGGGCGCTGTTCTACAACGGCATCGGCATTCCGCTCGCCGCGGGCGTGTTCTTCCCCCTCACCGGCTGGCAACTCTCGCCGATGTTTGGCGCCGCGGCCATGAGTCTGTCGAGCGTGTGCGTCGTAAGTAACGCGCTGCGCCTGCGAACCTTTAAGCCGAAAGTGGCAAAATAGGCTCACCATTACGTCCATTTAGAACGGGTTTTCCAGGTGCCCGAGATTGACCTGAAAGAGGAGCGACGCGTACTTTGGTACGCGAGCGACGGCTTGAAGGTCAAGATCGGGTGCCTGGGAAAGCCGACACAACAGAGAGGAATACCCATGCATTACACAATCAAGACTTCCGGCCTTATGTGCGGCCACTGCGACGCTACTGTCGAGACGGCGCTGCTCAACGTTGCCGGCGTGACCGACGCCGATGCCGACCACGAGACCCAGACCGTACAGGTGGAGTGTGCCGACACCGTGACCGCCGAGCAGCTCGCCGCCGCCGTCGAGGGCGCCGGCGAGAAGTTCCACGCCCTGTCCGTAACCGCCGCGTAGCAGACGCCGCCTACTCAATCCTCAGAAGTTGCGGTGAAATAGTTCCTGTTTTAGCGCTTCAATTCTGCAAACAAGAACTATTTCACCGCAACTGACGGGGGCAACCGGAAGATCGACCAGAAACGAGGACCCGCCATGATGGCAGACCACAAATCGGTGACCCGCATGCTCAAGACGGCACGCGGTCAGATCGACGGCATTTTGCGGATGGTCGAGGAGGACCGCTACTGCGTCGATATTTCCACGCAGCTCATGGCAACAGAGGCGCTCATCGCTCGCATCAACGCCGATGTGTTGAAAGCTCACATCGAGGGCTGCGTGACTTCGGCGATCGAATCGGGCGACGAAGACCTCAAGGCCGCCAAGCTCGCCGAGATCGAACGTGTCGTCGACAAGCTATCCAAGTAATTGGGGCATTGGGGACAGACTTCTTTGCACCGTCTTGGTATTCCGAGGACAGGTATGTTTGCACCGCATTGGTACAGATTAACCTGTCCCCCTTGCTCTAAATCGGGTATAAAGGCGTGCAGCATATCGAACGAAAGGCAATTTGCATGAATGACTTTATGAAGGGTCGCAATGGTGCCGATGAACTCACCATCGTGATGGGTTTTGCGGGTATTGTCATCGCGATGATCGGATCGATAGCCCGCATCCAGTGGCTCAGCTCGATTGCCATCGCCGTAATCGTGATTGGCGTGCTGCGCGGCCTGTCCAAAAATATCGATGCACGTCGCAAGGAGAACGAGGCCTTTGTCGCCAGGACCGCCAATGTTCCCGGCTTGGGCAAGTTTGTCGCCAGCTTGGGCGGTGGCGCTGCAGCGGCCAGCACCTCACGCGCGGCCGGCACCAGTAAGGAAGACTTTGAGCGTGCCAAGCGCACGGCCAAGAAGATGTGGAAGGGTCGCAAGACCACGGCATATCTCAAGTGCCCCAACTGCGGCCAGATGCTCTCCGTCCCCAAGGGCAAGGGCAAAATCCGCGTCACCTGCCCCAAATGCCACGCCAAGATGGAGACGCGCTCCTAGCCGCCATACCATGGGACAAATAAAAGCCGAGGCCTCGCACTGAGACCTCGGCTTTTTTGATTATGACAAAGGGATTGTCCCTTTGTCGTATCGCCATATCGCGCGCTTACGCCACGCCGTCGCGGGCGAGCTCCTCGGCCAGCGCCTCGGACGGCATGGCCATAATCGCGTCGAGCTCGGCGTCCACCTCGGGAATATGCTTCACCTTGAGCTTGCGCATCAGATCGCCACGACACATCACGTGCATCGGCTCACGCAGCGCGCGCAGGTCATCGAGCGGGTTCTTGCGCGTCACCAGGATATCGGCGGCCTTACCGCACTCGATTGTGCCGGTCTCGCCGCCCAGCCCCAGCAGCTCGGCATTGACCTGCGTGGCCGTATGCAGCGCGAAGGCATTGCTCACGCCGACATACTTGGCAAAATAGGCCACCTCACGCCACATGTCGTACTGCGTCACAAACGGGCAGCTCGAATCTGTGCCAAGGCCCACCCTAACGCCAGCTTCCAGTGCGGCACGAGCGCTCTCGATAATGCCCGAGCACACGATGTCGCCGTTCTTCTTTTGCGTATCGGTCGAATGGGTCTTTTCCGGGTCGAGCAACACAAACGGCAGCGCCGGGCTGATAGTGCAGGTAACACTGGGCGCACGCCCCTCGAGTTGCGTGCCCGCGGCGCCACGGTACAGCTCCAGAATCTCAGGCGTCAACGGAGCGCCGTGCTCAATCGTGTCAACGCCGGCCTCAAGCGCGGCCTTCACGCCCTCGGTACTCTCGACATGGGCCATAACCGGCAGGCTCACCTCGTGCGCAGCCTTGCACGCCGCCGCGGCAACCTCGACCGGCATGCGCAGCACGCCCGGCTCGCCCACCTCGGTGGCGTCGAACACGCCGCCCGTTACGAACAGCTTAATGACGTCGGCACCGCGCGCATACAAATCGCGCACCTGTTCGGCTGCCTCGGCGGGACTGTTTGCCACCTGGGCGAACAAGCCCGCACCATGGCCGCCCGGAACCGTGACGCCCGTTCCCGGCGCCACCAGGCGAGGACCTTGATACTTGCCGGCATCGATAGCATCGCGCACGGCAAGATCCGCAAACAGCGGGTCGCCTGCACCGCGCACCGTGGTCACGCCGCTTGCAAGCTGCTGCTGGGCGCTGCCTTTGAGGATATAGCGCACAATGGCGCGCCCCACGGGGTTATCGAGCTTCTTCATCAACGCTCCCGCATCGCCAGCCGAAACCGGCTTGCCCGAGCCGCACAGATGCACATGCATATTGATGAGGCCTGGCATGAGATACGCACCTGCCAGGTCGATGACCTCGGCACCTGCAGGCGCCTGCGCCACAGCACTCGGCCCCATCCACGTGATGACACCGCGCTCAACGGCCACGGCCATGTCGGGCTGCGGCTCCATATGCTCCGAACCATCCAGGACGGTCGCATTGATAAACAACGTGGAACGATCGGCAGACGCCATATCGAGCTCCTCCCTCACGATTAACTTGAACATTTGTCCATTATCACCTAATGCAGCGAACTAAAGTCAAACATATCGGTTAACGGAGGGAAGAGAGGGACCTGGGAAGCGAAACGCGTTGCAGACCCAGCGCGGCGACACCAGCAAAATGTCTTGATCTGTAACAGATAGACCGTCTTTACCCTTCCAAATGTTACAGATCGAGATCTTTCGGCACCGCATCCAACCTTTGTCTCAATCTATAACAGTTAGGTCGAATTTTGGCCTGTAAATGTTACAGATTGAGATATTCTCCAGCCCCGTCGTCAAACGTCTTAATCTGTAACAAGTAGACAGGTTTTCGGCCTCTAGATGTTACAGATTGAGATCTTTCATCAGCCGCCAACCTTCCGTCTTGATCTGTAACAGTTAGAAGGCCAAACGGTCCCCTGTTGTTACAGATTGAGACGGTCCGCTTCAGTGCCCACACCACTGCCGTCTCCATTGTTCAGCCAAATCGGTCCGCTGCGAAATACCCGCTAGCCTCATCTTTTCAACCAGCTTCCCCGGGTTCTTGAGTTCATCAAACGTGAACCGAAGCACCTTGTGCCCGAGCATTGTCAGATGAGATTCCCGCTGACGCTCTGCCACGAACGGGTCGACCGACTCCCGACCCTCGCCGTTCTGCAAGGCATACTTTCCCTTTCCGTCGAGCTCGCCGATGACGCGTGTCCCGTCCTCGAGCCTCCAGAAATAATCGACCCGAAACACCTGGCTCGAATCGAGCGGATCGCGAAACTCCACCTGCAGCTCTGGCACCGGAAAACCGTATGCAATAAAGAACGCTCGGAACCGAGACTCGCCACCGTTTTCGGACAGCCCGTCCGCATGCGACGCAATCACCTGAGCTCTGCGATACCCTCGCCTGCCCTCGCAATCGGAGCGGAGACGCTCGCACAGGTCATCGCGCGATACGCCCCTTGCCCGCAATGCAGAATCGGCGATCGCCAGACCATACGAAAACGGCGCACGCAGCAGACAATCCTCCACCGTGCGCCAAAACGGCGTCACTCGCACACCGTCGACGCGCTCAAGCGCACCCGCTGCCTGCGGACGCAACAGCCGGCATCCCGCACTCAGCGGCACCGAGCAACCTGTCTTAACAAGAAATCGCGGCCCAAGCAGGTCATTCGGCACCTCCAGACCCCACAAAAGTGCCGCATCATAACCCCAAAACGCCCAATCGGGATGAAACTCTGCAAGCCCTTTGATGGTACGCAACGCTCGCTCCGCCGGCGTCAGTGCAACCCAATCATGCTGAAAGCAGAACAAATACGGCTCGGGCTCCGCAATATCATCGGTTCCCACATGACGCCGCAGCCACATGAGCTCGGCATTGTCGTGTGTCACAAGCAGCACGCCTTGTTCAGCCGCCTCCGTGAGCCTGGCAAGCATCCTATTCCGCGCCAAGGTGTTACGTGTCGCCTGCTTGTGTTTAAGAACGGTATTAGACACTTCCATCACCACCACATCGAAAAAATGGGCCATCGCCGCTGTTGCCGCCGCCGACAAACGTCTCGACCTGTAACAGTTACGGGCACAAGCAGCCGCCAAACGTTACAGATCGAGACGTTCGTGCAGCATTAGACCTCTTTGTCTCAATCTGTAACAGGTAGGTCGAGTTTTGGCCTGTAGATGTTACAGATTGAGACATTCCCCCTGCCGGGTTCAAAACATCTCGATCTGCAACAGTTAGACGTTCTCCAGGCCCCTAAACGTTACAGATTTAGACAAACCAGCGGCGCCCAAGCATTCGTCTCGATCTGTAACAGGTAGACCGGTTTTTTGTCCCTAGACGTTACAGATCGAGACAAATAGACAGGCGGCGGCGCTGCGACAGCCCACCCCTACTCCCATTCCTGTTCGTAGATGTTGAGCGACTTCACATACCGCCCCTGGGCACCCATGATGTCGCGGACCAGCCTCAGAAAGAAGCTGATACACGAGGTATCGAAACCGTCCTCTAGGTCCTCAGGATGCACCGCGCCCGGCCCGTCGACCGCCGTATCGCTCAGGCGTGCAATGTCGTAGAGGTAGAGCTGCCCCGCCGTCAGCCAAATATCGTCAACGCACGCGATGCGCACTGCAATCGCACCTTCGCGCCAGTGCTCTTTTTGCACGATATGTGGGTCGTAGATATCAAAACGACGGTCGGTGCACGTATCGCGCAGCGCGACCATACCAGTCGCCGGATCCTTGTCCAAAATGCCAAAGCGCGAGAAATACTGCGTGTCGCGCACCTGTTCGAGCCGCCTGAGCGAAGCAGGCGAAAGCGACGCCGGCGGCTCGTCAACATACAGCTCAAGCAGCGTCTTGCCATGGTAATAGGGACGCTCGAACAGCAGCCAATCGGTAAATGCCATGTTATAGGCCATGATTTCGCTTTGCGAAGGCTCCTCGCAATAGCTGAGCCATGGATCGACTATCGCTTCGAACTGCGTGCGCGCCGACTCCAAAAACTGAAACTTGCGCAGCATCCAAAACTGGGCCATGTCGGCAATATCGTTACCGACGGCCTCGGTCAGACGTCCCCGGTCCAAAACATGATCAGCCATGACATCCTCCTCAAACTGATGAACCTCAATTTGAGCTTACGAGGAGGGCTGGTGGTCGCCGCCAGCGCGGACGAAATGAGCATCGGGTTGCAAACCAGATGCTGACCGAATACTTGACGGAACGCTTGACCGAACGTCATACCGAAACAAAGCCCCAGTTAAACATAGGCAAAATAAACAGAGATTTTGAGCTTGCCAGCCGCAGCCATCACAAAAACAGCAAGGCACCGCGAGCCCGCACGTCAGCAAATGAGCAGTCAGACGTTAAGAGTGTCCCTGACCACTAGACAAAAAAGCGCGTCCCCAATGACTAGTCGTTGGGGACGCGCTTGAATGACTACCTTACAGCCCCAAGGTCTCGGCAACCTCGGCGGCGCAGGCGAGGGCATCGGCCATGGCGCTTACCACGAGCGAGCTGCCGTTGCGGGCATCGCCGGCCACATACACCGGTGCGGCATCCGCAGCAACGCCATCCACGCGGGCCGCAAGGTGCGAGCCCTCGGAAGCCATCACGGGCAGCGGGCGGCCCGCCGTGGCAACAGGCACGCCGACAGCATCGAACACGCTGCGCTCCGGACCCGTAAAGCCGCAGGCGATCAGCACCAGCTGCGCCGGCACCTCGTGCTCGGAGCCCGCGATGCGCTCAGGCTTGCCAGCCGACCAATCCAGATCGACCACGCGCAGGCCCGCTGCCGCGCCCTTCTTGTCCAGCAGTACCTCGAGCGTATCCACGCCCCAGGCACGCATCTCACCGCCCATGACAGCGATAGCCTCCTGCTGACCGTAGTCGGTCTTCTTAACGTTGGGCCACTGCGGCCAAGGGTTGCTCGCCGCACGCTTATCGGGCGCGGCCGGCAGGAACTCAAACTGGCGCACGCTGCGCGCACCCTGGCGCACCGCGGTACCCACGCAGTCGTTGCCGGTATCGCCGCCGCCAATGACCACAACGTCCAAGCCGCGCGCGTTCACCGCGGGCTCACCGCCATCGAGCACCGAGACGGTCGAAGCCGTCAGGTAGTCCACGGCATACACCACGCCCGGGACATCCACATTCGTAGCCGAAAGGCCGCGAGGTGCACGAGCGCCGGCAGCCACCACGACGGCGTCAAAGCCATTGAGCTTGGCTGCTACCGCAGGGTCCGTCACGTCGGCGCTCAGCTCAAACACAATGCCCAGCTCGCGCATGAGCGCCACGCGACGCTCGACCACGGACTTCTCGAGCTTCATGTTGGGAATGCCGTACATGAGCAGGCCGCCCGGGCGATCGTCACGCTCAAACACCGTCACGCGGGCACCGCGACGCGCAAGTTCCCATGCAGCCACCAGGCCAGCAGGACCGGAGCCCACCACGGCAACCGTGGGTGCGTCCTCCCCTGCCGGCTCAAAGCGACGCGGGCCGCCGTTTGCCCATTCGTGGTCGCTGATCGCGCGCTCGTTATCGTGAATCGTCGTGGGCTGGCCGTCGACCGAACCCAGGTTGCACGCGGCCTCGCACAGCGCCGGGCACACGCGACTCGTGAACTCAGGCATGGGCGAGGTGAGCGACAGGCGCTCGGCCGCTTCGTCCCAGCGGCCGCGGTACACCAGCTCATTCCACTCGGGAATCAGGTTGTGCAGCGGGCAGCCACTCGGGCGTGCCTTGCCAAAGCTCGCGCCCATCTGACAAAACGCCACGCCGCACATCATGCAGCGGCTCGCCTGGGCACGGCGCGCATCGTCGTCGAGCTCCACGTACAGCGGATCGAAATCGCGGCTGCGCTCCTCCACGGGGCGAAGCTCGTGGGTCACGCGATCGATATCAAGAAAAGCACCGGGCTTGCCCATGGCACTTACGCCTCCTTCTTGGTCGAAGCAACAGAGCTGGCAGCCACGGGCGCAGCGCCCGCGGCACCGCCCGCGACATCGAAGCGAGCGACATCCGCGGCGCTCGCGCGACCGGTCACAATGTCAAACGCCAGCTCCTCTGCCTGTGCATGCGTCTTGCCCACGGCCTCGGCCGCAGCGACAATCGCCAGCACGCGCTCGTACTCGGTCGGAATGACCTTCACAAAGTGCTTGCTCATCGTCTCAAAGCTGTAGAGCAGCTTAATGCCGCGCGGGCTCTGCGTCGCGTCCACGTGCTCCTGGATGAGCGCACGAATCTGCGCCAGCTCGCCGGCCGTCGGGGCTTTAAGCTCAACGCTCTCGTGGTTCACACGGGCATCGAGCGTGCCGTACTGGTCAAAGACATAGGCCACGCCACCCGTCATGCCGGCGGCGAAGTTCTGTCCGACCTCGCCCAGGATGAGCGCCAGACCGCCCGTCATGTACTCGCAGCCATGGTTGCCGCAGCCCTCGACCACCACGGTGGCACCGGAGTTGCGCACGGCAAAACGCTGGCCGGCAAGACCGTTAATGAAGCCGCGGCCGCTCGTGGCACCAAAGAACGCAACGTTGCCCACGATGATGTTCTCGTCGAACTTGTAGGTCGCATGCGGGTTGGGGCGCACCGACACCTCGCCGCCTGAAAGACCCTTGCCAAAGTAGTCGTTGGCGTCGCCGCACACGTTGAGCGTAATGCCGCGCGGCAGGAAGGCGCCAAAGCTCTGACCGGCCGAACCGTCGCAATCGATGGTAATGGAGCCGGCGGGCAGGCCCTCGGGATGCGCCTTGGTCACCGCGTTGCCCAGGATGGTGCCCACGCAGCGGTTGACGTTGGCGATATCGGCGCGGAAGCGAATCGGACGCAGGTGCGCACGGGCATCGGCCGTATAGGGTACAAACAACGTGGAGTCGAGCGTCTTGTCGAGCTCGCTGTCCGCGGCCATCTGCGGCAGGAAGTGGCGACCGTCGGCACCCGGGATATGAGCGCCGAACTCGCAGGTCGCACTCGTCAGCACGGGCGACAGATCGAGCAGATTGGCCTTGCGGTTGCCCGGGACCTCGATCTGGCGCAAGCACTCGGGATGGCCGACCATCTCATCGATGGTGCGGAAGCCCAGGCTCGCCATGACCTCGCGCAACTGCTCGGCAACAAAGAGCATAAAGTGCTCAACGTGCTCGGGCTTGCCGCGGAAGCCGCGACGCAGGCGGCAGTTTTGCGTGGCGATGCCGGCCGGGCAGGTATCCTGCTGGCAGTCGCGCTGCATGAGGCAACCCATGGAGATGAGCGGCATGGTCGCGAAGCCAAACTCCTCGGCGCCCAGCAGGCAGGCGACGGCAACATCGGTGCCGTCCATGAGCTTGCCGTCGGCCTCGAGCACCACGCGCGAGCGCAGGCCGTTTTGCAGCAACGTCTGCTGGGCCTCGGCAAGGCCGAGCTCCAACGGCAGGCCCGCATGCCAGATGGAATCGCGCGCCGCGGCACCCGAGCCGCCGTTATGGCCGCTGATCAAAATCTTGTCGGCCGCGCCCTTGGCCACACCGGTAGCGATGGTGCCGACGCCGGCCTCGCTGACCAGCTTGACCGACACGCGCGCGCCGGGGTTGGCGTTCTTAAGGTCAAAGATCAGCTCTGCCAGGTCCTCGATGGAGTAGATGTCGTGGTGCGGCGGAGGCGAGATCAGGCCGATGCCGGGCGTGGACTGACGGACCTCGGCGATCCAGGGATAGACCTTCTTGCCGGGCAGGTGGCCGCCCTCGCCGGGCTTGGCGCCCTGGGCCATCTTAATCTGAATCTCAAAGGCGCTGCACAGGTAGCGGCTCGTCACGCCAAAGCGCGCGCTTGCCACCTGCTTGATGGCGGAGTTCTTGGAGTCACCGTTGGCCAGCGGGGTCTCGCGACGCGGGTCCTCGCCGCCCTCGCCGGAGTTGGAACGGCCGTGCAGGCGGTTCATGGCGATGGCCATGCACTCGTGCGCCTCTTTGCTGATGGAACCGTACGACATGGCGCCGGTGTTAAAGCGGCGGACGATGTTGAGCGCGGGCTCCACCTCGTCGAGCGAAACCGGCGTGCGGCCGCTGCCGTCAAAGTCGAGCAGGTCGCGCAGGCGCACGGCACGGCCGGTGCGGTGCAGGCGGGCGCTGTACTCCTTAAAGGTGTCGTAGCTGTCCTCACGGCAGGCGGTCTGCAGCAGGTAGACGGTCTGGGGGTCAATCAGGTGATCCTCGCCACCGAGCGGGCGCCACTTGGTCAGACCCAGTGTGGGCAGCTGATCGGGAGCCGGGCTCTTAAGGATGGCGAGCGCGGCGTCATAGCGCTCATTCTGCTCGCGCTCGACGTCCTCGACGCCCATACCGCCTACACGGCTCACCGTGCCGGCGAAGTACGCGTTGACGAACTCCGGCGTAAAGCCCACGGCCTCGAAGATCTGCGCGGAGTGGTAGCTCTGCACCGTGGAGATGCCCATCTTGGACATGATGGAAACGATGCCAGCGGTCGCAGCCTTGTTGTAGTTGGCGATGCCCTGCTCGGCCGTCACGTCCAGGTCGCCGCGTGCCGCCAGATCTCGGATGCACGCATGTGCGTTGTACGGATAGATGCCGCTCGCGGAGTAGCCCACCAGTGCCGCAAAGTCGTGCGGGGACACGGCGTCGCCGCACTCCACCACGATGTCGGCAAAGGTACGCACGCCGGCGCGGATCAGGTGGTTGTGCACGCAGCCCACAGCGAGCAGCGACGGCACGGGCACCTCGCCCGCAGCGGCACGATCGCTCAACACCACGATGTTCACGCCGTCGCGGACCGCAGCCTCGACGTCCTCGGCAAGCTGCTTGAGCGTAGCCTGCAGCGCGCCCTCGCCGGCATCGCGGCGGTAGACGGCACGGAAGCGACGGGTCTTAAAGCCCACGCGGTCGATGGCGCAGATGCGGTCGAGCTCCTCCTCGTTGAGCAACGGGCGCTCCAAGCGCACCAGCTGGCAGGCCGTGCGGGAGTCCTCGAGCAGGTTGCCGTGGTTGCCCAGGTAGAGCGTGGTCGAGGTGACCATGTGCTCGCGCAGGGCATCGATCGGCGGATTCGTGACCTGGGCGAACAGCTGATAGAAGTAATCGAAGAACGAACGCGTCTTCTTGGACAGGCAGGCCAGCGGCGCGTCGATGCCCATCGAGGCGAGCGGTGCCTTGCCCTGCTGGGCCATGGGACGCACGACCTCGTCGACGTCATCCCAGTGGTAGCCGAGCTTGGCCATGCGCACGGCGGCGGGCACCTCGGCGTCCTCGGCGGGCGTTGCCGCAACGGGCTCATCAAGCGCGTCAACGGTCAGTGTCTCCTCGGCAATCCAGTCGCGGTAGGGCTTTTCCTTGGCGTAACGGGCGCGCAACTCGTCGTTGTAGATCACACGGCCGCGGGCAAAGTCGACCTCGAGCATCTGGCCCGGCCCCAAACAGCCGCTCGTCAGAATGTTCTCGGGGCTCACCTCGATGGTGCCCACCTCGCTTGCCAGCATAAAGCGACCGTCGCGCGTCACATAGTAGCGGGCGGGACGCAGGCCGTTACGGTCGAGGGCGGCACCCAGCGTGCGACCGTCGGTAAAGGCGATGGCGGCCGGGCCGTCCCAGGGCTCCATGAGCATGGACTGGTAGGCGTCGTAGGCGCGGCGCTCCTCGCTCAGGCTATCGTTATGGTCCCACGGCTCGGGCAGCAACATGGACGCGGCACGCGTAAGCGGGCGACCGTTCATAACCAGGAACTCGAGCACGTTGTCCAGAATCGCGGAGTCGGAACCCTCACGGTTGATGATGGGCATCACGCGCTCAAGATCGTGCTGCAGCACGGGGCTGTACAGGTTGGGTTCGCGGGCGCGAATCCAGTTGACGTTGCCCTTGAGGGTGTTGATCTCGCCGTTGTGGATGATAAAGCGGTTGGGGTGCGCGCGCTCCCAGCTGGGCGTAGTGTTGGTGGAGTAGCGCGAGTGGACGAGCGCTACGGCCGTCTTGACGGCGGCGTCGTTGAGGTCGATGAAAAAGCGGCGCATCTGCGTGGCGACCAGCATGCCCTTGTACACGATTGTGCGCGAACTCATGGAGCACACGTAGAAGATCTTGTCGCGCAGGGCAAACTCAGCATCGGCCTTCTTCTCGATGGTGCGGCGGCACACGTACAGGCGACGCTCAAAGGCATCGCCGGCGGGCGTGTCGTCCGGACGGCCCAGGAAGGCCTGCAGGATAGTAGGCATGCAGGCGCGGGCCGTCTCGCCCAGGTCGTGCGGGTCGACCGGCACCTCGCGCCAAAAGAGCAGCGGCACGCCGGCCTCGGCGCAGCCCTCCTCAAACACGCGACGGGCATCCTCTACGCCCTTGTCGTCCTGCGGGAAGAACAGCATGGCCACGCCATAGTCGCCCTCTGCCGGCAGAATCTGACCGCACTTTTGAGCCTCTTTACGGAAAAAGTGATGCGGAACCTGAAACAGGATGCCAGCGCCGTCGCCGGTGTTCTTCTCGAGTCCGGTGCCGCCGCGGTGCTCCAAGTTGACCAGAATGGACAGCGCATCGTCCAGAATCTGGTGATGACGCTCACCGTTGATATCGGCAAGCGCGCCGATGCCACATGCATCGTGGTCGAATTCGGGGCGATAAAGGCCCTGCTGCTGAGCGGAATCTGCCTGCATCGCGATCCTCCCCTAGGTGTTAGACAGTCAATTGACTAGGCATACTAGAGTCATCGCCGGCCCGTTGTGTTTCCCACCCGTTTCGAAACAATCGCGTAACGCACGCCCTACGAGTGGACACCGCCGACCTCAAGGACGACAACAAGGGCCCCAGGTTCGGCCCGCAAGCTCACCGCTTCAAACATCTCAATCTGTAACAGGAAGACCCAATTTCGACGACTAGCTGTTACAGATTGAGATGTTTTTGAGAGACGGCTCCGAATGTCTCAACCTGTAACACGGAGGGCCGGTTTTGGCGGTCAGCTGTTACAGATCGAGATATTCCATAGGACCATTTCTTCCTGTCTCGATCTGTAACACCTAGGTCCAATTTCCATCCCTAGTTGTTACAGATCAAGACATTTCGCCAATCCCCTTTCACCAGCCTATCCAAATACAACAATTATGTTAGTCATGGTTAACTTTTGAGCCTAAAACGGGTATCCTTTGCGGCGTCAAACAAACGGCACACAGGAGCGCACCATGATCAACCATCTCAAACATCACTTTGGCTCCCCGCGCACCGGTGGCCACGGCGGACTCGACATCGCACGGCATATCGGCCCCGGACTGCTCGTGACCGTCGGCTTTATCGACCCGGGCAATTGGGCCTCCAATATGGCCGCCGGCTCGCAGTTTGGCTACGCGCTGCTGTGGATCGTCACGCTGTCCACGATCATGCTCATCGTGCTGCAGCACAACGCGGCGCACTTGGGCATCGCCACGGGCATGTGTCTCGCCGAGGCCACGACGCGCCACCTGCCCCGCCTCGTCGGGCGTGCGATACTCGGCAGCGCGTATCTAGCCACGGTCGCCACCGCCATGGCCGAAGTCCTGGGCGGTGCGATCGCGCTTCAAATGCTCTTTGGCCTGCCCGTACGCGCCGGCTGCGTCATCGTCGCGGCGGCATCGATTGCCATGCTCATGACAAGCTCCTACAAACGCGCCGAGCGATGGATCATCGCCTTCGTAGGCGTGGTAGGACTTTCGTTTTTGGCCGAGCTTGCACTAGTCAAGGTCGACTGGCCGCAAGCCGCCACAAGCTGGATCACACCCCGTATGCCCACCGGCTCGGCCGCGATTATCGTAAGTGTCCTAGGCGCGGTCGTTATGCCCCACAACCTCTTTCTGCACTCCGAGGTCATCCAATCCATGCACTTCGAAGGCCAAGGCGAGCAGGTTATCGAAGAACGTCTGCGCTACGAGCTCTTCGACACGCTCTTTTCGATGGGTGTGGGCTGGGCAATCAACTCGGCCATGGTCATCCTGGCCGCAACGACCTTCTTTGCGCACGGCATTGTCGTAGACGACCTCGCCGTCGCAGCGGCTACACTCTCCCCCATCTTGGGCCCGGCAAGCTCGACCATCTTTGCGGTAGCGCTGCTGTTTGCGGGACTATCGAGTAGTGTGACAGCGGGCATGGCGGCGGGAACCATCACCGCGGGCATGTTCGACGAGGAATACGACATCCACGACCGACATTCCTCGATCGGAGTGGCGGCCTGTTTCGTCGGCGCAGTGGCGGCGTGCCTGGTCGTCCCGAATCCTTTTGAGGGTCTCATCTGGAGTCAGGCATTGTTGTCGCTTCAGCTGCCGATCACGGTCTTCGTACTTATACGGCTCACCAGCTCACGCCGCGTCATGGGCAAATACGCCAACTCGCGCCCACTCAACGCGTTGCTCGTAGGGATCGGCGCCATCGTGACGATTCTCGATGTCGTATTGTTGACAGGAATGTAATGAGGCGGGGCACCTAACCAGGCAAACGTCTCGATCTGTAACATCTAGACATCAAAAGCGGGTCTAGATGTTACAGATCGAGATTATTCCGAGGGATAGCTCCGTTTGTCTCAATCTGTAACACGTAGACCCCGTTTTCACTGTTAGATGTTACAGATTAAGACAAACGGTCGGCTGGACTCACGACAGACAGGATCGGCTAACGGCAGCCGTAATCCCTTGGGGACGGAGGAAAAGGGTCCCGGCCGGAATATCCGACCGGGACCCTTGGACAGAGCTATGTGTTGCTGCAAGTCGTGTGTCTGCGAGTTACTCCTCGACGAGCTCAAACTGATCGGGACCGACGCCGCACACCGGGCACACGTAATCCTCGGGCAGCTCGGGCGTATCGACCTCAACCTCGTAACCGCAAACGATGCAAACGAACTTATACGTCTTCTTCTCCTCAGCCATGATGTTCTCCTCTCGAACGTGACTGCTGGTGTACTTGCTTATTAGTATATGTTCTCAATAATATAATGCAAGTATTTTTAAAACATTTCTAGCCTTGATACGAGGACGCCTTCGGAGGCGTCTTGCCCTTCAGGACCTTATGGTAGTAATCGTAGGTGAGCGGCGTCTCGTTGCTCAGGCGCTCGGCATCCTCAACCTCGCCAATAAAGAGCAGGTGCGTGCCCACGTCAACAGTGTCGATCAAACGGCAGCTAAACAAGGCCGCCGCATGCTCGGGAACATAGGGCATGCCCAGTGCGGTCTCGCGCGTCTCGTACTTAGCAAATTTGTCATAGTCGCTGCTGGTACGGAATCCAAAGTTGCCAATGTAGAGCATATCGGCCGTCTGATCAATCACGGTCAGCGCAAAGGCCTTGGCAGACGAGATAACACCAGACGTGACATTTTCCTTGTTCACGGCAACCGAGATGCGCGGCGGCGCGGACGTCACCTGCACCGCGGTGTTGATGACGCAGCCGGCACGCAGCCCGTCGGCCGCAGCACTCACCACGTACAGACCGCTCGGCATGGTAAAGAACGCAGTTTTGTCCATAACGATCACTCC
>URDE01000024.1:0-24343 GCA_900546525.1 uncultured Collinsella sp. | reverse complement strand
TCTTCAGCAGCCTCGTCAGCTTCAGAACTTTGTTCAGGACGGCACTGTTAACACCGTCGGCATTGCTAACCGCTACCACCATGAATTTTCTGCCAAGGAGGTATAACACATGGCAACTGATTTCGAGCGCCAATCCTGGCAGCGCGAGATGCTCAACTTTAAAGGGGTGAAGAGCCTCTTTATCCTTGAGGGCAACGTGAATGACAAGTATCCCGATGTGGTTGACGGCGGTCTTCAGTTCTCGGAGCTCGCCGAGGTTGTGCGCGGCCTTTTTGAAGACGCCAATGGCTCAGTTGAGTACAACGTGGCATATTTTGACCCCATTCAGCTGTTCTCGAGCAGCATGGGCAACGTCGATTGCAAACGCCTGGTGTCGCTGGCACACGACGAGGCTTCCAAGAGCGACGACCGCATGATGGAGGCGAACGCCTGCATCGCCGATGGCCGCCAAGCATATGCCACCGAGCAGTCGAGCCTGCCATCATACGGCGAGGTTATCCGCTCAATGTTGCGCCTTAAATACAACGACAATCCCGATGGCGGCACCGAGGCTAAGCCGCTTTGCGTGATCGTCAACATGGCGTCGCGCCTGCTTGCCTCCTCGACCGGCCTTATGCCCGACGAGACACAGTTCTTCCTTAACCTGTACCTTGGTGCCAGCAAGGCTCGTCTCATTAACCGCACGGCTGTCAACACGCTCATTCTGGTAACGGATAACGTGCGCAACCTGCCCGTGTGGTTTATCGAGGAGAACCCCTTCTTGCGCACCATCACGCTGCCGCATCCCGACCGCGACATGCGCGAGGCCTACATCCAAAGCAAGTTTGGCTTTGGTGAGGCGCTGTCCGATTCCGATGACCGTGCGGTGCGTCGCTTTATCGATACCACCGACGGCATGAGCGTTAAGGAGCTCGAGGGCCTGCAGCGCATGTATCAGCGCGATATGCAAAACCCCGAGGCTTCCATCGAGGCCATCCTTCCCAAGCTCGTCGACGTGTATAAGTACGGCTTTCGCGAGAACAAATGGCAGCAGATGTTCGAGAAGCTCGAGGAGGATCCCGAGGCAAAGATCAAGCGCCGCGTGAAGGGTCAGGACGAGGCCGTTGAGAAGGCCGTCACCGTGCTCAAGCGCTCCGTCATGGGTCTTTCGGGCGCCACCCATTCATCTGGCTCCAAGCCCAAGGGCGTCCTGTTTTTGAGCGGCCCTACCGGTACCGGTAAGACCGAGATCGTTAAGGCCATTACGGAGCTCCTCTTTGGCGATGAGCGCAGCATGCTGCGTTTTGATATGTCCGAGTACGGTGCCGAAAACTCCGACCAAAAGCTCTTTGGTGCTCCTCCGGGATACGTGGGCTATGCCGAGGGCGGTCAGCTGACCAATGCGGTCAAGGCCAATCCGTTCTCGGTGGTTCTTTTCGACGAGATCGAGAAGGCCGCGCCCAGCATTATGGACAAGTTCCTGCAGATCCTCGAAGATGGCCGCCTGACCGATGGCCAGGGTAATACCGTGTACTTCTCTGAGACGGTCATCTTCTTTACGAGCAACATCGGCTTTTCCAAGATTGAGATCGATGCGCAGGGCAACGAAGTTCGTAATACAATCGCGCCCAACACGCCCTATAACGAGATTTGCGAGCGCGTGCGCACCGAGATGGATCGCGAGTTTAAGCCCGAGTTCTTGGGCCGTATCGGCGACAACGTGGTGATCTTTAACTTTATCGACGACGCCGTGGCGCTTCAGATCCTCAATTCCAAGATCGATGCCGTTAACCGCAACGTGCATAAGGCACAGCCCGATATTACGGTTGAGGCGACCGATGCCGCCCGCGAGCTGCTGCACTCCATTGCCATGACGGACGCCGTCAAGGCCAAGGGCGGCCGCGGCATTGGCAACCTGGTGGAGAGCGGTTACCTTAACGGGCTTTCCGATTTTCTGTTTGAGCATCGCGCCGAGTGGCGTGGTCGTCCCGGCATGGTTGCACGCGCCGTGCCGCAGGGCGAGGGCGAGGATGCGCATATCGCATTTGAGCTCGTGCCCGGATCGATGGGAGGCGATTGGCGATGACGAAGTTTATCGCTGCAGCAAAAACTCAAGCGGGAACCAATCACCCCGTCAACGAGGACCGTTTGCTTCTTGACGGTAACGTCCTTTGCTATGGCCTGGTAGGCGATGGCGAGCGCGAGATGGGCTGCATGGCAGTCTTTGACGGTGTGAGCGAAGGCGGGCACGGAGCGGCCGCCTCGACGCTTGCTGCTCAGGCGTTTGCACAGACGACTCAGGTTTTTGGAGCCGATTCGATTGATGTCCTGCAGGATCGTTTGCGCATGGCGGGCGAGCGCGCCGAGAACGATGTCGAGTCCTATGCGGCCCGTTATGGCCTGCCCGTTGCCGCATCCACGGTTGCCGGGCTTATGGTGGCACATGATGGGTCTGCCGCAATCTTTAATGCTGGCGATTCGCGTGTGTATCGCTTGCGCGATGGCGTGCTTGCGGTGTTGAGCTACGACCATACGCCCGAATCCCGCCTGGGCGGCGTTGGTTTTGAGTACAGCGATGAGTCGGTCTCGCATTGCATTGAGCTGGCGGTCGGTCTTAATCAAGGCGGACGAAACTTAGAGATCAATACGACCACGTTGTTTCCGGGCGATCGCTATTTAATCTGCTCTGATGGCATCGATGGGGAGATTGACCTTGCGCGCCTGCAGCAGATGCTTGCGAGCGATTCGACCTGTGCGCAGCTGTGCGAGGAGCTGTATGCCGAGGCCCGCATGAGCGGTTCGACGGATGACGCGACGCTGATCGTGATTGAGATAGGGGAATAAAGATGTCTGACGAGACGATAACGGTACACCGAGATGGTAGCACCGGCAACGATGAAACCGTGACGGTCCGCCGTGGGGACGTACCCGTAAACGGTGAAACGGTCACCGTGTATCACGGCAATCAGGCTTCTGTACCGGGTGAGACCGTGACGGTGCGCCGAGGCGCTGCTCCGGTGTCCGGCGAAACGGTGACCATTCGCCGCGGCGACGCCCCGTCGGCAGACGAGACGGTAACGGTGGGTCGCTCGGTTCCTAGAGCAAACGGCGAGACGGTGACGGTAGGTCGTTCGGTTTCTGCGACTGGTGGCGAGACCGTTACGGTTGCAAGGCCGATGGCTGCTCCCGCTGTCGGCGAGACGGTCACGGTTTCCCGGCCGGTGACGTCCGTGGCGGGCGAGACCGTAACGGTGCCGCGATCTGCCGCTTCTGGCGGTCAAACGATAACGGTCCCACGCGGTGCGGTGACAAACCCCAATGGCGAAACGGTGACTGTTTCTCGTGGGGACGTTCGCGCCGCTTCCTCCGTGGCCGCATCTCCCTTCGTCCCAGAAGATGTGACGATTATCTCGCATGATGGCCAGCAGTTTATTGTTCACCTGGGCCAAGTTGTCGGTCATGGTGGTCAGTCCACGGTCTTTGCTGCCGAGCGGGTGGATGACGGCCTCGCATGTGTTGCCAAGGTGTTTCGGCCTCTTATAGAAAAAGACCGCACGGAATACGAGAAGACTGTGCGTGCTGTCATGAGCCTCAATGGTCGTCCCGTATCAGAAACGCATTTGCTGCCTATTTTTGCCTATTTGCACCAGGGCTTGAGCGCGACTGAAGTAGGGGCCATAGCTCCTCAGCTTTGGGATATCGCCATCACTCCTAAGGCTACCTGCCTCAGTGATCGACCCCGTAGCAAGCATATGGTTAAAAGTCGCGTGATTCCGGAGCTGAGCCAAGCGATTAACCTACTACACACCGAGTTCGGCATCGTTCATCGTGATGTGAAACCGTCGAATGTCTACCTGTATGATAAGCAAATCGCACTTGGTGACTATGGGTCCGCTCGCTCTCTTTCCGGAATTGATAATCGTACGACTAAAACCGAGACGCGATCAAACGGGTATACGCCTGGTCACGGCAGAATGGTCGACCCTCGCAACGATTGGTATTCGTTTGGCTATACCATTTGGACTCTTTATGAGGGCAATGTCCACCCGCTCTATGAGCGTTTGAAGGACGACACATTTTTCGAGTTTCAGGACGCGGGTCAACCTGCTGAGTTCACTCACCCTGATGACGCCACCTTGGGTAATTTGCTTCAAGGCCTTACGTTTGAGCTTGCAAACAAGCGCTTCGGATACGAAGAAATTAAAGACTGGATCGCTGACCCCGACCACTTCTATCGTCAGCTGCCCATCTTCGATTTCAAGAGTGACCATGCGCCGTATGAATTTGTTGGCAGGCTTTATACCGATCCTGTGTCGCTCGCTCGCGGACTCGCGTCTCATTGGGACGAGGCAAAACAGCGCATGCAGCAGTGGCAGCTCGAGCGTCAGATGCGTAAATGGAACGAAAATGACCTTGAGACCAAGATTCATCAGATTACCGAGGCAAAAGCGAAGGGCGGGGAAAAACCGAATTACGATTTCAACCTCGCATGTGTGATTTACGAAATGTCGGGCGGCAAGATCATTTCGTGGCGCGGCGAAGATGTTTCGCTGGGCGCTGGCAAAAACGATCTTCCGGCACGTATCGCCACCATGGCTGATACTGATATCGATCGCTATGCGGTGAAGTCGGGGCTTGACGGCACCGAGTCTATGGGCGTGCTCCCCTCGGGCTTTCTCTCCTACGTTCTTTCCCGTCAGGGCGAACACGACGAGTCGGTTGCGTCTATTGCCGAGAATATCAAGGCAATTGAGGACCTTGCCGTTGTTTCCGACGATCCGCATTTTGCTGCCTGCCTATTGAAGGGCTTCCTTACGTTCGACGAGTTGGTAACTCACGCTGCGGCCCAGCAAGAGATCAAGAGACTCATTGGGAACCCCCGGGCATTTTTTGCCACTTGCTCAACGTCTCGCGCTGTCGATGAGTTCTTCCTGCTCTTTGCAGGAGACGTTTCCATGGACGCTATTATCAAGGCACGCGGTGACGCCCAGAGTGGCGGGTCAATTGACGTTGATGTCGTACTCGATTTCATGGACCGTGTCGTCGACAACAAGGCTCCCGTGCGTGCGTTCTACCGCAAATACGGCAATACGGCAGGCTGGATTTGGCTTTCCGAGCACACCGCTCTTTACGAGGCACTTCCGGGCTCTGCCGGAGAATCCGCAATCGTCAATCTTCGCGGCCTATCTCCTTCGGCGCAAGCATCGGTTGCTTCGCTCATGCAAGCGGGGTCCAATATCCGAATCGAAGGCAGCAAGCTTCGTGCCGACATGGAGGTGACACCTGTTCCCTATGTGAATGGCTGGCAGACGAGGGACGTTCTTCTTACTCGACCGCTTACGTTGAATGCTCTTTTCTGTGCCGAGGCGCGAGGAGAGACAGTGCCACGCGGATATGTGGCAGAACTGCTTGCAGGCGGTGCGGATGAACAGCTGCTCGATGGCATCGGAATCAGGCTTTTGGCTCATGCGAACCTGATGCCTTCCGCCAGTTATTCTCAATTTCTCGAGGACGAGAGAAACGACGCAGATGGCGCGCTCGAAGGTGCTATTCAACGGGATACTCAGGACTACAGCATGACCGAAGGCATCGCTGATACTGCCGCGCGTATTGAAGCTGTAAAGAAAGAGCAGAGCCGGGTGCTGCGCTGGACATGCGTTGTGGCAGTAATCTACTTCGTTGCCATCCTATGCGCACGTGGCTCTTTTGGACAGTTCATCGTTATGTGTGGCACCCTCGCCCCGCTCGCAGTACTGTTCTTGGTCGCGGCGTTTGTTGGAATCTTCGGCTTCTTGGCCTTGAACCTGCTCCGTTCCTTTTCCGCGGTTGACCGCGTTCAATCGCTCGACAGCGATTTGGCGGCCAACGCAGATCTTCTCGAAAGCCGTCTGGTTCAACTCGTCGATTTTGATGGCCGCACGGGCGCAACGGTGGAAAAGCTCTTGATGGTGGGCGTTGACGAAGATCTTCCGATGACACAGGGAACCGATTTTTCGTTTGGTTCTGAAGGCAAGGCCTTCTACGCCGATCCTGAAGTTATGGATAGGCTTGGCAGATTGGCAATTCGCCTTTTGCTTATCACGTCGGCCGTGATTAGTGCGTCTGGGTTTATGGGCACTGTGTTCATTGACGGTGATGTGATAGCCAAAATCGAGGTAGTCTCCGCTATCGCCGTTGATGCACTCATCTGCATTTACGTGCTGGGCGATGACGAACATCCTGGCAGCGCCGCGTCAATACTGTCATGGTCTTGGATCTGGTTGGGCCCGCTGGTCATCGCGTTTTTGCTTTGGGGCGTCGTATCGGTTCTTCAGGCGTTCGGAATGGTGGGCGCTATTATCGCCGTAGTATTTCTCATCGGATGTTTTATTAAGTAAAGGGAAATTCAACCATGCCAACTTTAAATTTTCGTAAGCTGATTCCGGGAGGCTATTCGGGGGCCGGCCCGAATGCCGGCAATTCGGCTGCGCCGCGGAGAAACGATGGCCTTCATGGCACCGAGCGACGTGCCATGGGCGCTTTTGACGACATGTTGGGTATTGAGAACGTGGCGTCCCAGCGCGGCTCTCAGACGAATGCACGTTCTCGTTCGAACATGGCGCAACGCGAAATCCGGAATGACGTGGTAATCAATGAGGGCTTGGGCTCGTATGACGGACGCCCGTGCTCCATCAGGATTTTCGAAAACCACCTCGAGATTGTCGCCAAGCGTGAGGGCTCGACGCTCGATAATCACCCCGCGCTCAAGATGCTCGTCCCCGGCATAGGCAACAGCAAGGCGGTGGCGGGTAGACTTTTCGCTCCGGGTAATTCCAATCCGCCGATCATCATTCCCTTTAATTCGCTGAGCGGTTTCCAGGAAGTGAGCGGGTTTATGCCCACGTTTGTCTTCAATCGGCGTAATCCTCAGACCAGAAAGATGGAGACGCACACCATCAAGACGATGACCAGGGAGTTTGGGTATGCACTTAACCGCTATGCCCAGACACACTTCCATTATTAATTAGGTAAAGGCAGAACACATGGCAGACGATAACCAACAAGGGGGCATGTCGGCGCAGGAGAGACTTGCGCGCCTCTATAACTCTCGCGTTGATGACCAGCAGGGGGATGCGACGCCGGCTGCGGGACAGGTGGCGGGAACACGTGTTTCGGCAGGTGCATCGCAGGCACAAGCCTCTTCCGCCCAGGAGCGTCTCGACCGCCTGCGAGCGCGACGCGCTGGCGTGCCTCTTCCGGGCGATCCGGAGGCAGCTACTCCGGTAAACAACGAGGGCGCGAATCGCCCTCGCTTTAACATCAATCTTTCGCGCATCGTGGACGCGATTCCCACCATTGTTCGGTTTTTCCCACTGCGTATTTTTACGGTTGGGGGGCTCTGCTCGGTCTGGTACCGCATGTACTTGAACGTTGGCGGAGACGATGTGTTGCATACGGGGCTTCCGGCGCCGGGGTATAGCGCATTCAATCCATTCGCTCTGGGTGCTGTTGTATTCATTGGTCTTCTCGTAGTTTTGACAGAAATCATTGCCGGCCCGTTGAGCTTGATCATTAAGCAGTTAATCATCGGCGCCACGTATTTCTTCCGCGGTTCCGCCGCCACCCGCGAGGCCCGCGACCGTGCGCATGCGAACTTCAGCCTGCGCCGGCTCGTCACCGAGACGGTCCGCGGCTACCACAGCGGCTACTCGGTCTTCGGCTCCATGGCCCGCGCGACCCGCGGCGCCCGCAACAGCGCCTCCACGCTCGATTACGGCGTCGGGGCCTTCACGGGGGAGGATCCCAACGCGCCCGTCTACGATGACGGCCTGGGCGACCGCCCCTCGCAGATGGAGCTCACTGACGACGCGGCGTCGAGGATCTGGGACCTGTACTACCCGGCCTACGGCGCCGAGGGCCCCATGTCCAACCTGCACGAGGCGCTCGCCTCGGGCGACCCGCAGGACTACACGACCCTGATGAGCCTCGCCCTCAACGTGGCGGAGTGGTGCGAGCAAAACGGCACGCCCGACACGCACGGCTGGTTCGACGACCCCGCCTACCCGGGCGACTACGTCGATGCCGGCACGTTCTACCTCATGGCGTACTCGTTCTGGGAGCAGGCGGCCGAGGCGCGGCGCGTGGGGCCGATCGAACCGCTCGCGGACGACATGAGCCGCTTCATCTTGCGCCACCTGAGCGACTGGTCGCGCGAGAACGCCCACGCCTACCGCTGGCGCGGCGACTGGCGCGACGCTGACTACTTCGACAAGGACCGCCTGTAGGCGCCGGAAGGGGAAACACGGATGGCAATTAATCAGAACGGGTCTGACCGCGGGGGCGCCGGATCCAACGGATCGGATATCAACGATATCGTGAACCGCTTGGGCGGTCCGCGCGTAGTGATCGTTCTTGCCGTGGTGATAGTCATCGCCATTGTGGCGGTCACGTCCATCACAAGCGGCATCTCCGACACCAATCGGCAGGCCGAGCAGCGCGCCGAGGCCAAACAACAGCAAGAAGAGGAGGCGGCGCGCGCTCAGCGTAAAAAAGAAAAAGAGGAGCGACACCAGGAAGAAGCGAAAAAGGCCACGGTGCTTACGCTCGATGAAATTACGGACGAGGCGCTGCGCTCGGACTTAGCGCTCGATGCAGATGAGGACGGCAATATTTCGCAAGAGACTGCGGATGAAGCTAGATCAATCGACGTCGAGTCGTTTGATTCGCTTCCGCTGTTGGCCAGCTTCCACAACATCACGACGTTTGGCATCGGCGATTACGACAGCGAAAACTACGACATAAGCTCCATTAGCAATATCACTCATCTGTCCATTGGCGACTGCTCGGTGCCTCAGGTTGATCTCACACGTTTTCCTCAGCTACAGCGCGTTACCATAAACAGGCTCGAGAGCCCCGTCGATACCTTGAATGCCAAAAACATGTCCTCGTTGACGAACGTCCAGATCGAAGGCCTTGATGGCAGTATTGGGACGCTTGACCTGTCGGGTGATGTGAACCTCGAGGTTCTGAAGATCAGTAGCAGAGTCGACACGCTTAATCTGTGCGGGGCAGGCAGGGAAGATGCCTTCCATTACACTTTTACGCCCAATTGCGTTGGCAAGATCTTGTACGACAGCGACACGAGCAGCAGCCTGGTCGAGTATTTGCAAAAAATGAGCAGTGACTACGGTTACACCATGGAGCAGTAGTAGCGATGCGCTCAAGTGAGGAGAAGCGATATGGCGAATTTCAAGCCCGACATGTCTTGGCGGGATAACGAACGGGTTCAGCGTGTAACCGAGCAGCCTTCGGGCGGGGCTCATGAGCAGGCTGCAGAGACGCCGGATGTGCGGGTGAATATGCGTCCGAACGGGCAGGCAACCGAACAGTCTGCTGGGCAGGCGCAGCAGACGCCGGGGCGTTCGACAAGTCGGATCCCTCGCCCTGCCGGCCAGCCGAATGGACAGGCAGCTGAGCGTGCTAATGAAGCCGTTTCTCGCTTGGGCGGCGTTCGCGCCCTGGTAGTGCTTGCGGCGGTTGTGGTCATAGGCGCGGTTGCCGCTTTCGCCGTGATTGGCGGCGTCGGTGATGTGCAGGGCGGCGGGGGAGCCTCGTCGAGCGCCTCTAAAGAGTCGAGCTCAACTGACGCCTCTGGCTCCGAGACCAAGAAAGAAAAAGGTCTCGTCGATGTCGATGCGATCTCGGATGATACGCTGCACGGGCTGCTTGCCGACTACGATAACGATGACGATGGCCAGCTGACCGCCAAGGAGACCCAGCGCATCACGGAGCTGGTCGTGAGTGACGAGGTGACGGATTTCACGCCCATTAGCAAGCTGAACAAGCTCGACACGCTCGGCATCAATACCCTGAGCGCCAAGAGTGCGGACTTTAGCGAGCTCGAGGCACTCGAGGTGCTCAAGTTTGGCGACATGACGACCCAGGACCTCGACCTGAGCGTCTGTCCCAAGCTTAATTCCTTTAAGATCGAGGGCCTTAAGGGTGCTGTCAGTTCCATCAACGCCTCGGGTCTTAAGAACCTAATGTTCTTTACCGTTGACCAAGGTCTTCAGGGTGACGTCGAGAAGATTGATCTTTCGAATGATGACATTCTTGGCGCACTCGAGATTACCTGCAACGTCGGTGAGCTCAACCTGTCGGGTTGCAGCCACTCGTTCCCCAAGCTCAACATTGCCGCTGATCACATCGACAAGATCGTGGTCGACAGCAACACCAACGCGGACCTGGTGGCAACCCTGCGTGACCTTTGCGCCCAGAAGGGCTGGACGCTGGAGGAGCGGTAGGATTCTCCAAAGGGATGGATCAGTGTTTGTCGCAAAGCCATAGCTAAATGAAAAGGGGGCCCGGTTTTGAATCGAGCCCCTTTTTGTCTATTTCTGAACAGCAGCTGTCTTCTTTTTTTCCTCCTCGAGCAGCTCGCCAAGCTGCTTGCCGTCCTTGGTCTTCCAGTCAGCCATGCCACTACTGCAGCGACCGATAACAAACGCGGATGCAGCTGAGGGGGTTGGGAATACCAGTTTTTCGGTTAGGATGTTGTCCTCATTGATGAGGTGCTGGTATTTTTGACGGCTTTCATATGTGGGCTTGCGGGCAGATGCGGTGGTGCCTTCGGCAATTTTTGAGCCGTTCATTACAATGAAGCCATCGCTTGTGAAATACCCGATTGCATCGGATCCACGACCGTACGTATGAAGCTCGATTTCCGATATGTCTTGTGGGGCGCTGATTTTGACGGGGATGTCTTCGATTTCTTCAGTAGCGTCTTCTTGCATATGATCGATGGCAGCTTTGACTTTATTGGCAAGCCATTGAACAATACAGTCTCTAATAAAGAAATAATCAGGACCTTGGGCTTCGTTCTTGAGCAAGTCGATCAGTTTTGGCAATATGCCCTCGACGCCATTGACCTCTTTGATTTTTGTCCAAGTTTCGCAAGCATTTTTGTAGGCGGCTTCAGAATCCTCTTCATTATCAAAATGCAGGTTGGATTTATCACTCAGCTTGTCTGCAACGGTTTTTTGGGCAGCCCAAAAAACCGGAACACAAAGGCTTCCGTGGTGTTTTTCACTATCGTTTCGAGTGTCAATTTGATTCGTGCGAAACGTGTTGAATTCATATCGGCAAGGATCGCTTGTAAGGTATGCTTCTGTAATAAATGCTAGGAGGATATCGCTGTTGGACAGATCTTTATCGATCTTCTCTTGCCACTTATCGCCGAGACTGATTGAATTTAAGTCGATCACCTTATCCACTCGGTATTCGGTGTCCTTGAGAAGATCATTGTTAAGCTTGTCCATTGTTCGGTTAACAATATCTAGGAGATGGTTGAATAGATTGTCGTTGCGTCTGTAGCTAATAAAGACCTTTACCAGGGTGTTGCCATTTTCATCTTTTTCAACCCCTAGCATGGACTGCTGCTGGCTCATGGGTTCCTCCGTTTTGCCGATTGCTGTTATTTGACGATGCTGCCCTTGGCGATGCGAGCTGAGAGGGCGACGATGATTCGGTCGTAGGCGTAGACGTCTTTTTTTCCTAGCAGGAACCCGCGTGCACCAAGTACGTCGTTGTCAGGTGTCATGTAGGCGTGACGCATGAGGATGTCGGACTTGCGAACGCCTTCGGCCCCACTCTTGTTGGGCTTGCCCAGGAACGCATCGACGGCTGCTGCACGCATACGCTGCTCGCGTTCCTGTTCGACGGTGCCGTGTCCCAGTTCGGTCATACCCGTTGCCCGGCAGTAAGCGAGCCAGCGATCGTGCTCCATGTCGCCCAGACGGCAAACAAGGTTGAATTCATCGCGGTTCTTCTGCTCGTTGGCATCGAACTCGGTTTTGGTGGCCGCGTCGGGAACGACGGAGCTTAATATCGCATTGGCAATGTTGTCGTTATTCGAGACCAGCTTGACCTTGTCCTGCAGCTTTTCCTTCCAGGCTTGTTCAAAGGACCCCCGCTCCACGTCGGCGTCGCTAAAACCAAGCGCCCAGAAGCGGTAGGTGATATGTGCTGCCGAAGCTCGGCTGCTGCTCTTGTTGGATTCCTTGCCGTTGTAACTTTTGACTGCCTCCTCAACGGCGAGTGTTGCGTCAAAATCATTCTTAATAGAGCCATTGGAGCAAAGCTCGTATACTGCATTGAGCTGCATGGCCAGGTGCTCGCGCTCGTCATTGATGATGTTACTGTAGGTGTAGAACGCCTTGCGGGCGCCAAACGGATGCATGATTTTGGCGGCGTCTTTGCCAGTCGTCTGAGTCTTATCGAGGCTTTTAAGGGCGCCTAGGATTTCTTCGCTCTCGATATGGGGGCAGATGACGGGTTGCTGTTTGGTGTAGTCCGGTGAGCCCTGGTCGATAAAGCGATTGAAGATCTGACGTTGGAGCATGAGCGAATAGGAGAGGTTTTGTCCACAATCTCCCATGGTTACGAAGGCGTAAAGACGAGCGTCATCGGTAATTAGCGCGTTGTCGGCCTTGGACGATACGCATTTGTTTTGAGCGTCGTAGTGCAGCGTGGTGACGGTGCCGCCGGCAATCAGGCGATCGGTTGTAACCGAGGGCGCCTCAGCTTCTACAAAGCGAATTGTCGGCATGCCGTTGCAGCTTTCGCCAAACATCTCGGGGTAGCGGGCTGCTTCGCGTTCTAGTATCGATTGGGCGTTGGGGTCGACAACAACAATGTTCAGACGAACGCCCGGCATGCGGCCCATCCAGAAGGAAGTGCGTGTTGCCTGCATGCCGAAATCGCCTGCGCCGAAAACGAGAACGGTGAGATTCTGAGGCTTGGGATTTGGGTTGACGGAGATATCGATGGGCTCGAGCACGCTGTAGAGTGGGGCTTCTTCAAGTACATCGTATATTTCGTCTTGTACACGTGAGAGCAAGTGAAGACAGGTCGGCTCATCGTCGGCTTTGATGGCATCGAAGATCTGGGCATCATCGGGGTTCTTGTGGGTGCAATGGAGCGTAATCTTGGGCGCGCAGCCGGCCTGAGGATCCTTGTGCGTCGCTTCGAGCATGTCGATCGTTGCGCTGACATTGTGTTCGGTTTCTTCGCTCGTTGCGACGACATCGACTGCGAGCAGATGCTTAACTGCATCGCGCAGCGATGTAATCGTTATGAGCACATCGGCTGCTTCGGAGTCGGTGAACACATAACGCACATAGCCCTGGCACAGATTGCGCAGTACGCGCTGACGCTCGCTGTCCTCGTCGCTGCCTAGACAAAAGATGAGGGCGATGTCGCCGTTGCCATTCGCGTTATTGAGTGTTCCGTCCTTGATGTTGTTAACGATATCACGCGCGAGCAACTCGGTGTTGGCGTCGACGCTCTCAAAGATAATTGCATGGTCGGCATACTTGAGATGACGCTTGATAACGCTGCCCGAGAGACGCGTGGCAACAGCGTTGAAGGCAAACAGGCCAATTTCAACGGGAAGGGCGATGATGTATGCAAGTGTGAGCAGCGAATAGAGCAGGTTGAATACCTGGCCGGCAATGCTGCCGCCAAGGGGAATAGCGCTATAGACGGTTGACGTCACATCGGTGAGGCCGGTCTGGATGGTCGTTGTCCATCCCACGGCAAAGAAGTTGGTGATGACCCAGCTAATAAAGTTGAAGGCTCCCGGCTCCCAGCCCTCGCCAAGATCCGAAGAAAAGCACTGCGCCCAGGTAACGGGGGCGAATAGGCAAAAAGCGCCAAGAGCAAGAATTCCAAAGGCGACGATGCGACGGTTGGAATTGATCTCGAAGCCAAAGAGTTTGTGCTGATAGTTGTGCCGTTCCAAGTGTATGGAATAGCAGAGCGCGACGAGAGCGACGAGGAATGCCGCGGACCAACAGATTGGAGAAATCAAAGTAGGTACCTCCTGTGAGTATAGAGATGAACGGATAACGTGATCTGGGCCTGTTGCCGCCTACGTAAACATGCGGTCTCTCAGCTCGGCCGCTTCGTTAATCTCGACATTGGTGCGGCCTTGGAGATCTTCGGTGCGTTTGCTGGTGAGCTTGCCATCCTTTAGTCCGTAGGTGGTGTACTGAACGATTGCGCCGGCGGTTTCGGCTGCCTGACGTAGGGGCTCGTAGGTGTCGGTTTGCTCGCACCATGCATAGAAATCATCAACGGTGGCGTTGGGATTGCCGCTAAAGAGTCGATACCATTCGCGTCCAAAGCTGCCAAGGACCGAGAACGTCTTTTTCTCGACAAGCTTGTCGCCCTTGTATTTGTAGTTCAGCGTGAGGTCCACCAGATAGGCGGCTCCCGTTTCAAAGGCGTTCTCGTTGCTCTGATGACCGATGACCTCGGCCTCCGGGTAGTACTTGTCAATAAACTCGGCGGCGTCGCCTTCGTAGTCGGCAACGATGCGCACGCTCTGTACCTTGCCCCGCTTGTACGTGTAGTGCAGGATGCGCAGCAGTCGCTCCTGCCAAAACGCATAGGAAAACAGGTGGTCGACAAAGTGCGGGTTCTCAAGCCGATTGGCCCGATTCATCCAAACGGTTTGAAACAGTTGGTAGTCGGCTTGCGGCTCGCCCGTGACCTCGCGGAACCACTGTACGGCGACGTCGGCGGGGATATAGAACGATAGTCGCTCCTGCGGAGTACCGCTCTTGGTCGTTTTGGCGCGCAGGGGAATCTCGACCTCGTAGCCAGAACCGTCGTCCGTTCCGCAGTTTAAAACGGGCGGCAGCATAAACTGGCAGGGGCCCTCGTCGCATACGCGCATCGGCTGGGGGCTAACAGGTTGCCCTTCAAACTCCATCTCGATGTCTGTGTCGTCTTCTTCGTCCTCGTCATCATCTTCGATGCCAAGGTCGTAGCCGGTGTAGTAGTCATCCAGGTGTTGTTCGTTTACATTTCGCCCGTTTACGACGTCAAAGACGGTAACGCCCGTCATGCGGTCGCAATACTTTGCGACTTCAAAGAGGTTGCAGCTCTCCTCGGGCGTAAAGTTATCCATGCGGTGCAGGAACTCGGTAGCGCATTCCTCGGGATCATAGCCGTCCATGTCGCTGTCACCGACCCAAAAGTTGGGATCACGATTGCTTTTGAAGTACCACCAGTACCAGACGGGGCAGAATACCGCATTTACGCCAAAAAAGACCTTTTGGATGATGTTGCCGTTGCCGTCGAACTTGTAATCGAGCGGCAAGTTAACAACCGGATCGTTTGATGTGTCACGCGCCATGGTGTGCTCCCTGCGAAGATTTGTGTTGCGCGCGCAGGTCAGATTCGATGCGTCTGACCTGCGCGCGCCTGTTACTTCGCATACTAGGCCGCCTGCGCTGCATTCTGTTGCGCAACATCGTGGACGGCGCGGTTCGACGTCCAGGGCCGATGCCGCGCAACAGATACATGGCTTGGCCGTGCCAATCGCTCTCTAGTAGCGCGCCGAGCGCTGGGCGTTGCCCGGGTTGTAGCCCGCCCAGGCGGCGATGACGTCCGACTCAACGACGCTCGTTGCAATGTTGATAAAGCTGCCGGCACGGGGCAGGTCGGCGTGGAAGTCTTCGAGCAGGTTGGGCTGGAACCTAAAGTCCTCAAAGTTGATGGTGTTGGGGTTGTAGAGCTGACAAGTACCATCCTCGGTAGAGATCGGGCCAACCATGTAAACGGCCTTGTGCTCTACGACCTCGGTATCGTCGACGTCAATCACCTCTCCGCGATCGTGCGCGGCAGCGGCGTGCTCCATGAGCTCGAGGAATCGGTCGGCTTCGGCGCTGCAGAGTACGCAGCGCGAGAAGAGCACTGTAAGGGCGTAGCCCGTTTTACGGCCCAGTTGTTCTCGTAGCTCGCTAAATCGTTGCGACTGCTCCGGGGTCATGCGCGTCTTGGACGGCGCGGTCTGCTTGAGTCCGCACGTCTTAAGGAACATCGCGTTGCCCTTGCGCAGGGCGCTCATAGCGGCAGAGTCGCTTTTTGCCGCGGAGACGTCTATGCGTCCTCCTCCGGGAATCTGCTTATAGCGAGAGAAGCCCTTCTCACCCTCGACGGGCATCCAGTACGTAATGACGTCATTTTCCACTACGCTAAAGCGGCACGTAAAGGGCGCTCCGATTGCCGGCGCCTCGCCGTAGAACTTTACGCGTACGGCTTGGTCGGTGTCCGCCATCCACATCATAAAGCGCTGGCTATTGTCGCCGTCATGGCTCCGGAGCTTTGCAATAAGGTAGCAGACCGAGTCGCAACGGCTTTCGAGTGCGGCACCTCTTCCGGTGGCGATGGCGCTTGTGCCTTGGGCCTTGAGCTCGATGTCGCGGTGCAGCGCGTTGAGCTCTTCGGATGTCAACAGGTCTTGGCCGAGAAGCCCCGCGACAAGCGCGCCGACTTCTATGTCGGTAGTAAGGGCGGCGTCGATAACCTTGCGGTGCGCCTGGTGGCTTGCATAAGCCGGCAAAGGTTTGCGGCCTGTGGCAAATCCAAATGGGTCTCGGATCTGATCGCCGCCGCGATAGGGCGGCTCCAAAAAGAACATGTTCATGTCATTTTGCTTGCCCTGCTTTTGACCGTAGGCATCGAGGGAGTTCCAGACATGCTTCTCTGCAATGGGGTTCATCCACAGGCTGATTTTCGATTTTTCTGCTGAGGAGGTCGAAGTGCTCTTTTTGGAGCTTGCGGCGGGACGCAAGGCGGGTTTCTGAGATCCAGCGGGGAGAACTTGCTCAAGATCGAATTTTTTAAGCAGCCTAACGTAGACTCCGACCGATGCTTCTTCTGCCATTTCCGCCATGACCGACTGTGATGGGTCGTCGACAAAGGAAATGCGCGTTTTGCCGTCATCGGAGACTACCTGACAGTAGCCGCAACGAAGTGCAACGTAGCCTTCGTTGTCGCTGCCACGGTCAAAGTACATCTGCTCTTTGCATCCGAGTGTGCCAGGGACGAATGCGGTCGGGTTCGCTATGTCGGGGATCGTAATGGCAGCGCCGGTCGCGCGTTTGAGCTCATCGAAATACTCGACGTACAGCGGAATGTTGTAGTGCTGGACTAGTGCCTCGAGAACGATGGCGTTGGGCACGGAGTGCGCCACGCGATAGCGCACGGAGTTATAGCCCCATTCGACATCGGTTGCATCATCGGGGATTCCGTGGCCCGCCATGGTCCTCAGGACCTCATCGGGTGAGTCAAACGTGCTATCGGGCGTACCACAAATCGCCTGGAGCGAGAACCCGCCAAAGCACTTGTCGAGATCATCGCGGATATACTCGCAGCAGTCATGATTGGGAAAGACGATGCGAAACGTCATCGCGCCCATGGCCTGGGACATGTAGACGTTGCCCGATGTCTGGGCATCGGACTCTGCCTGGGCATTGGACTCTGCCTGGGCATCGGACTCTGCCTGGGCATCGGACTCTGCCTGGGGCTCCTCCTGGGCGCCAAACTGGTCCTTGAGAAAGTCGAAGTACAGGGACACGTTTCCGCGCTGCGCATACGAACGCATGATGGGGTCGGTGGTGTCCTCAAAGTACTTTTGGCTTCCGTCGGGCATGGACATGGTTCCCATGCCGCAGCGGAACAGGGTGTCGGTGGCACCGTCGAACCCCTCTGGGAAATACACCCAGCAGCTCTTGTCGACCACGTTTGCAAATGAGACGCTATCGCCCTGCGCATCGGCGATCACGGCGCCGGCGGCGATCTCATCGGCATCGGTGTACTCGTAGTAGACGGGAACGCCGATCATCTTGGAGATAGTCTTGGCAACCTCCAGCGAGGGGATACCGTTGTATTCGTACTGGAGCGAGTTGTAGCCCCAGACGACGTTGGTGACCTCTTCGCCGTCGGACCCGCAGGTTTCCAGGGCGGCATTGATGGCGTCGGTCGGATCCATGTGCTGGAAGTCCTCGTAATCGGGGATCACGGCAGCAAAGCAGAACTCGCCATAGTCTCGCTCCAGGGCAGCTTTGGCCTGCATGCAGATATCGTGGTTGGGAAACACGATGCGATTGACAATCTGGTTGATCGAGATCCCTCGGTCGGTATCTTGAAGCAGATGCTCAAAAATCTCGTCCATCGTTCCTTCTTTCGTATGCGGTGGAAGCCCACGATCCCGGGTTTTAGGGCTCGTGGCTTTGCTAACCCGAACGCTACTGCCCCGATGGGCGAGAACGTTGCGCAACATCCGCGAGTGCGCAAATTGCAATGCGGAACGGTCTGTGCTGGGGCGTTTTGAGAGCGGATCTGTCTCGTTCCCGGCAATGTTGCGCAACGTCTGCTCGGTATGGTTTTCTACACTTGAGTTGTCCAAAAGGGATTCGGTTCTTGAATGAGGGATAAACGATGAGCGGGAACTCCTATTACGATGACGATATGTCTGAAGAGGACTACGAGCGGGTCATGGAGCATATGTACGAGCTTGAGTGCGAGCTCGAGGAGCCTCATGACGCTCGCACCGACCAGTTGATTCGCGAGGAGCTCGAGGATCTTTCGAGTGCCATGTTGTTTGAGCCGGTGGTCAAAAACGGTGAGTACCTTGGTGAGCGCGACCATGTGCCCGGGTATTGGACGGATCGTCGCGATTTGGAGTCCGAGTCTTCAAGCGCTTCGAGCGAAGCCGACGAGGTGGAAAAGGATGAGCCGTTTGATTTAATTGGCTATCAGGGCTCTTCCTCGGGCGGCTCGGTGCTCGACATGTTTACTCCCATTTAAGGAGTCGCGTGTTCTGGATCTTCGTCGCGTTTTTGGTGTTTATCGGCCTGCTCGACATGTTCTACGACAGCTTTATTGTTCCTTCGGGCTTCGCTATTAGCCGCATTAATTTCCAGGGCTTGGTGCTGCTGGCGATTGTCGTTGCATGCATTGCCCTGAGGCGTCGTCGCCGTTAACGGCGGTATTGACGCAGCTTCCGATGTTGCGCAACAGAGTGTTGGGACAGCGCCGTATGCTCGGGTTGTCCTGAAAGCGAGAGAAAGGACAGGACAATGGCTGAAGTTGAAGTAAGGGCTTTGGGTCCCGACGACGTCGACGATATGGTCGATCTGGACGAGCAGTCGGGCTACGAGGTCTATGACGAGTACGCGGACTTTGTTGAGGACGAGGACGAGGAGAATAGCAGCCTCTGGGGCGTCTTTGTCGATGATGAGCTGGTTGGCTTTTGTGTGACGGGCGGTGCGGATGACCCCGATCTGCCGGATGCCGTAACGGAGCACCCGCTCAACGAGGAAACGTCGACGTTTTTGAGCCATGTGTATGTTGACCCCGACTACCGCGGTAACGGCTATAGTGCGCGCCTGGTGCACGACGCCCTGTTGGGATACTGGGAGAGCGAGGGCGAACAGCAGCCTACATTCCTGGATCTGAGCGAATATCTCTTTGACGATGCTGATGCGGATCCGATTAAGCTCGCGCATCTGCTCATCGACTTCTTTGGCAAGAACGGGTTTGAGCCCATTCCCGACGATGAGCACGACATTACCTACACCTGCATGGTCTTGGATCCCAAGAACTTTAAGGACCCGGACGCAGAGTAGAGGCTGCGATCTGTTGGTTCAGCTTCCCTAGTTAGTGTTTGGCGGGGCCGGACGTTCCAGTTGTGATGGCTGGACGTCCGGTCTTTTTTTGGCCTGTCGGGTTTGGTGCTCGGCACGTTTGTCTCGATCTGTAACATCTGGCGGGGGATACGGGGTCTAGTTGTTACAGATCGAGATGTTAGCCAAGGAGGCTGACTGAATGTCTCGATCCGTAACGTGTAGACCCGGTTTTGCTCCGTAACTGTTACAGATTGAGACGATCGACCCAGACCCGCCCCGTCCGCCTCGTCATCTGTGGTTTACGTGGGGGCATGCGAAGCACGGGTATACTAACCGGCGGCGAATCTGCTCCATCGCTTAGAGCTGCTGCGTCTGGACGGCGCGTGATAGGGCTGCCAAAGCGATCGCCAGCGTGCTGAGCAACGTCCTCTCTGTGCGCACCCGTTTTTGTATGTATTAGCGCACTACCAAGCACGCCCGCGCGGCCGCATGCCGTGCCCATTGCGCGTGCAGATAAGGAACAACAACATATGCGTAATTCTGTATCCGACGTCACGGACGCCGAGATTCTGGACGAGGCCCGCGAGGCCATGACCCAGGCTGCCTTCGATGCCGCCGACGAGGCAAATGCTGCCCAGGCCGTCGAGTCCGCTACCGAGAGCCTGCCCGCCTTTGACGAGCTGGGCCTCTCCGACGAGATGCTCCGTGCTATCGAGAACCTGGGCTACACGGCGCCGACGCCCGTGCAGGCCGGTTCGATTCCTGTGGTGCTCGAAGGCCGCGACTTGCTTGCCGCCGCTCAGACCGGCACCGGCAAGACGGCCGCCTTCTTGCTGCCGACCATGAACAATCTGGAGCACATCGCTCCTCCCAAACCCGTGCGCGAGCGTGGCGGCCGCAACCGCCGTCGCGGTGCCAAGAAGCCCGAGGGCAACGGCCGCGGCCCCGTGATGCTCGTCATCACCCCCACGCGCGAGCTTGCCCAGCAAATCGACGAGGTCGCGAGCAAGATCGCCGACGTCACGGGCCATGTTGCCGTGACCGTCGTGGGCGGCGTGAGCTACAAGCCGCAGACCGCTGCCCTCAAGTACGGCTGCGACATCCTGGTCGCAACGCCGGGCCGTCTGGTCGATCTGATCGAGCAGGGTGCCTGCCACCTGGACGAGGTCAAGGTGCTGGTGCTCGACGAGGCCGACCGCATGCTCGACATGGGCTTTTTGCCCGCCGTTCGCCGCATTGTGCGCGAGACACCGGCCGAGCGTCAGACGCTGCTGTTCTCGGCGACCCTCGACGAGGAAGCCGTGGGTGAGATCACCGACCTGGTGAGCGACCCGGCTCGCGTTGAGATCGCACCCGCCACGTCGACCGCCGACACCGTCGATCAGTTTGTGTTCCCGGTGTCCATCGAGGCCAAGAACAACCTGCTGCCCGAGTTCCTCAAAAAGGAGGGCCCGGAGCGCACGATCGTCTTTATGCGCACCAAGCACCGTGCCGACAGCTGCTGCCGTCGTCTGGAGCGCAAGGGCATCAAGGCCGCCGCGATTCATGGCAACCGCAGCCAGGCTCAGCGCGAGCGCGCGCTTTCGGCCTTCCGCGACGGTACCGTCGACGTGCTGGTGGCAACCGACGTGCTTGCCCGCGGCATCGACATTAGCGACGTGCGCTACGTCGTTAACTTTGACGTGCCGGCCGAGCCGACCGACTACATTCACCGTATTGGCCGTACGGGCCGCGCCGGTGAGCTGGGCTGGGCCATCACGTTTGTAACCGAGCAGGACGTCGATGAGTTCTACGAGATCGAGAAGCTCATGGACAAGACCGCCGACATCTACGAGGCCGGCGACCTGCATGTGGGTCCCAACCCGCCTGCGGTTGATCCCGAGCGCGACCCTGCGGCCTTTAAGGTGAAGAAGAAGACCAAGCGCGGCAAGTCCAAGAGCAAGAAGAAGCTTGAGCAGGCGCGTCGCGACGGCAAGCGCAACGGCGATGACTACGGCGATGTGGCCGGTCGTTCCAACCGCGGTCGCGACGAGCGTCGCAGCGACGGCGAGCGTCCGAGCCGTCCCAAGCGCGGCGGCAAGACCCGCGTGCGCGAGGGCGTTCAGGCTCGCGTGGACGAGGCCGTGGAGAGCGTGGCCCGCGAGGTGGCTGCCGAGGAGCGCGGCGGTACTGGTGCCGTCGAGCAAGCCCCGCGCGGCAACCGTGCCGAGCGCCGTGCCAAGCAGTTCCAGGGCGAGGCGCATCGCCGTCGCCGCGAGGACGAGGACCGCGGCGGTCGTCGCCGTGTCGAGCGCGAGGACGAGGGCCGTGGCTCGCGTGGCGGCAAGCGTGGTACGGGCAACCGTCGTCGTTCCGGTCGCAATGACGAGCGCGGTGGCCGTGACGAGCGTCGCGGCGGCGAGGGTCGCGGTGAGCGTGGCGCCCGCAGCGGTGAGTCCCGTGGCGGCAAGCGCTTTGAAGAGCGCGGTGGCCGTGGTGGCGAGCGTCGCGAGGGCGCTCGCAGCAATGGCGGGCGCAGTGGCGCCGGGCGTTCTGGTGAGTCGCGCGATCGTCGCGATCCGCGTGTCAGCCGCGATCGCCGCGATGATTGGCGCAACTACGACGATACCCGCGAGGAGCGTCGCGGCGGCTACCGTGGTGGTCGCGGCGGCAACCAGGCCGGTTCTCGTGGCGGCCGCGCCGGCGGTCGCGATAACCGTGGCAGCTATGGCAACAGCCGTGGCGGCAAGCGCGGCGGCAGCTCCCGTCGTCCCGGTGACGGCGGCGGCAAGCGCAAGTAACATACGCGTCTCGCGGTAAGGCGAGGCGACCAGAGGGCTCCGGGCATGTTTTTGCTCGGAGCCCTTTTGTCCCCCGGGGCGCGCCGTGCATTTTCGGGAGTTTTCAGCAAGCCGGGGTGGCTGCATACGCGCCGGAAGCGCCTATTTGATCTCGCGGGACCCCTCGACGGGTGATTCTGGACGAGCCCTTTACCGGTCTAGATGCCGCTGCGCGCGACGCATGCGCCGAGGTCGTGCTCGACTTGCCCGACGGCCGCATGCTGTTGCTTGCCACACACGATGCCGCTGACGCTCGGGCCCTCAATATCTCGGACATCATTACGCTCTAAATACTTACTCAGCAACAAAATGATCCGTTTTTCTCCGTTCCCATGGGGTCGGGTATGGTATTCTATCTGCGGGGTAATACTTAGGAATACCAAGTAATACCAACGCCGTAGAAACAAACTCCAGATGCGGGCCAATCGGGTTGCCTTCACAGCTCGTCGCCCAGCCGCGTGGCCCGCATCTATCCGCACCACCGTCGTTTCAAAAAGGAAGCGCCATGGCAGAACACATGACCCCGGTTGTCGCGAAGGTCTTGCCCGAGGAAAAGGCGGCCTTCGCGGCGGCAACCCAGCTCGTAGGCACCACGCCGTCCAACGCTATCCGCATGTTTATCGCCGCGTTCAATCGCTGCGGCACCTTTCCGTTCGACATTTCGCCCAGCGGGGCCTTTGGCACTGCGCCCGATTCTCATCAATAAGTGATCCGTTTTCCTCCGTCCCCATGGAATCAGCTCTCTGCCGAGTTGTGGTAGAACTAGGGAACGGTTTTGAGGAGGTTGGCATGCTCAATGCGATGATTTGGGCGCTTGCCTGTTTTGGCGTTGTCGCTGCCGATATAGCCCTGAGCGTGGTTCTGTTTTCAGTTCTCGATGCCGTATCGGTGCTGACGGGCTATCCGATCGACAATCTCGATATCCAATGGTTCCAGGCTACCGCTCAGACGGTGTCGTTTTTGATGGCGCTGCTGTGGTGGCGTTATCTGTGGCCGCGTTCGTTTATGGCGCGCTGGCAGGGCGAGCGCCCGCTTGGCGGGGGAGCGCGTGGGGCGTGGAAACGCATCGCCTGGGTTATCGTGATCGGCCTTGCCCTGCAGGTGGTCGTTGGCTACGTGACCGACGCTGTACTGTCGCTGTTGCCCGAGGCGGCGGCCGATTACAGCGAGCTTGTCGAGGAGACGGGCATGGGCGACACGAGCTATCTGGCCGTCCTGACCACGGTGCTCGGCGCTCCGTTTTGTGAAGAGCTGCTGGTGCGCGGCATCATTTTTGAGTTTTCGCTTCGAGCGTTTAATCCGCAGTGCCGTCTGCTCTGGAAACGCCGGCGTCGCGCGCGGGCACAGGACGGCGCCATGGTGCCCTGGGCGGCTCCAAGCACGTGGGGTATCGCCGCGGCGACTGTGTTGCAGGCGGCAATCTTCGGTTTTATGCACATGAATTGGGTGCAGGGCTGCTACGCGGGCGCTGCCGGTCTGGTCTTTGGCTGGGTGCTCGTGACCACCGGAAAGCTCCGTTACACGATCCTGTTGCACTTTGCCTTTAACGCCGGGTCGTACCTCATGACGTTGCTCTGGTTTGTGAACACGCCGCTCGACGTGATAATCACGGTCGCGATCGCCGGCTTTGTACTGGTAGAGGCGATGCGGTCGCTCAGGCTGACGTGCCAGCTGGCTCGCTCCCGTCAGTAAATGTGATTCCCCTAAGGAAAACACGGTTAGGTGCGTCTGAACGTGTTTCCCCTAGGGAAATCACGACTAGAGACAGTCTAAGTGTGTTCCCCCTAGGGAAAACACGCCTGGGCCGATGAAGGGGCGCCGGCTGGCCAAGAGACGTCGGCTGGCCCTCGCCGCGCTAGTTGCGGCGACCGCCGCCGTTGGCGCCCTGCCGCCCCTGGGCCGCGCGATTGCGACCGGCAGTGTTTTGCGCGCGCGACATGCCGCCGTGGCCCTTGCTGCCCTTGGGCCCCTTGCCGGCGGCGCCACCGTGCGGCTTGCCGCCCTTCTTGCCGGTGCCATGCCCACCGCCAGCAGACGTCTCGCCCGGGCGTGGCGGCACGGGGCGAATCAGACAATGCTTGGTGT
>URDE01000023.1:0-24420 GCA_900546525.1 uncultured Collinsella sp. | reverse complement strand
ACCGCAGGAAGCTTGGATACGCCTAGGCGCGGTCCAAGAAATCGTCCGCACCCCCGAATAGGGGCCAAACAGGAATTATTTCACCGCAACTTCGTTTTTATTGGTGTAAAAGGCGGGTCATGCTTGGTGGTGAATTTGTTATTCGTTTGTAAAGCCGAGCCGCGCTTGCGGTAAGGGTCTATCAGATGCCCGTAAGAAACCGCAGTTGGCGCGAGCGCTGCCCGGTCGGGGCCGTATCTTTCCAAACAGCAAAGCGGGCAGGGTGCCCGCGATTCGCATGTATGAAAGGAAGATCATGCTCGATCAGGCTTATTCTCGTCGTCAGTTCCTCGGCCTCGCTGGTGGTCTTGCCAGCATCGTCGGCCTCGGCCTCGTTGGCTGCGGTGGCGCAGGCGCTTCCAACGCTGCCGACAAGGGTAGCGCCGCTGCTGCCGAGTCCGTCTCCGGCGAGGTGACCTACGACGGTGCCTCTTCGTTCCAGGCTCTCGTCGAGGCCGCTGCCGAGAAGTTCATGGATGCCAACCCGGACGTCTCCGTCTCCGGCTCGGGCAACGGTTCGGGCAAGGGCCTGACCGCTGTCGCCGCCGGTACCGTTACCATCGGTAACTCCGACGTCTTCGCCGAGACCAAGCTCGAGGCCGACCAGGTCAAGAACCTCGTCGACCACGAGGTCGCCGTTGTGGGCATGGGTCCCGTCGTCTCCAAGAACGTGACGGTCGACGACCTGTCCCTTGAGCAGCTCAAGGGCATCTTCTCCGGCCAGATCACCAACTGGAAGGAGGTCGGCGGCGACGACGCCACCATCGTCGTGCTCAACCGCAAGGCCGGCTCCGGTACCCGAGCCACCTTCGAGGCAGCCGTCTTTGGCGACGAGGCCGTCGACTTTAAGGGCGACGCCGAGCTCGACAAGTCCGGCGATGTCCAGACTCAGATGGGCAGCACCGACAACGCCATCTCCTACCTGGACTTCTCGCACTTCGATGACTCCAAGTTCAACGCCATCAAGGTCGAGGGCGTGGAGCCCAAGAGCGCAAACGTCACCGACGACTCCTTTAAGATCTGGGCTACCGAGCACATGTACTGCGCTAAGGACGCCGACGAGGCCACCAAGGCCTTCCTGGAGTTCATGCTTTCCGACGACGTCCAGGGCAAGCTCGTCGAGGAGCAGGGCTTCATCCCCGTCTCTGCCATGAAGGTCGTCAAGGACGCCAGCGGCAAGGTTTCTGCTAAATAAGTAATCGCCCCGGAAAGGTTTGCAATGGCAAAGCAACTGCCAAAGCGCGACCTTGAGAACGTGGGCCTGGGCGTCACGGGTGCGTGCGTAGCGCTCGTGACGCTTGTCGTTGCCGCGCTCATCTTTATGGTCGCCCAAAAGGGCCTCTCGGCTTTTCTCAAGGACGGCGTTTCGGTCGTCGAGTTCTTTACCGGCACCAAGTGGGACCTGGCCAACACGGCTAAAAACGGCCTGCCCTATACCGGCGCCCTGCCCCTGATCGTCACCTCGTTTGCGGTCATGGTGCTCTCCACGCTCATCGCGCTGCCCATCGCCATCGGCTCTGCCATCTTTGCGGTCGAGATTCGACCTAAGTTTGGTTCCAAGATCTTTCAGCCGCTTATTGAGCTTTTGACCGGCATTCCCTCGGTCGTCTTTGGCCTCATCGGCTTTCACGTGGTCGTCGGCCTTATGAAGAGCGTTTTCCACGTGAGCACGGGTCTGGGCATCTTGCCCGGCGCCATCGTGCTGGCCGTCATGATCCTGCCGACCATGACCACCCTTTCGGTCGATGGTCTGCGCGCCGTGCCCGACAGCTACCGCCAGGGCTCGCTCGCTCTGGGCTACACCCGCTGGCAGACCATCTGGCACGTGGTGCTCAAGTCCGCCATGCCGTCGCTCATGACCGCGGTCATCCTTGGCATGACGCGTGCCTTTGGCGAGACGCTCGCCGTGCGTATGGTCATCGGCGGCATCGAGGCCATGCCGACGTCGCTGCTGTCGCCGGCGTCCACCATCACCACCACGCTCACCACGTCTATGGCGGTCTATGCCGAGGGCTCGGCCCAGGACGATGTTCTGTGGGCGCTCGGTCTGCTGCTGGGCATGAGCCTCATCTTCATCCTGATCATCCACCTTATCGGCCGCAAGGGGGCGAAGGCTCGTGGCTAGCACGCGCATCCATATCGACGAGGCGAGGTTCGGGCGCGTCCAAAAGCAGGACCGCATCGCCACGGGCGTGCTGACGGCGATCGCCGCCATCGTCATGCTCATCGTCGTCTCCATGGTGGCCTATATCCTGTTCGAGGGCGTCTCGACGCTGTTCCAGCCGGGCTTTCTCACGCAGCCGTCGCGCGCCAACGGTACCCAGGGTGGCGTGCTCTACCAGCTGTTCGACTCGTTCTACCTGCTGCTGATCACTCTGGTCATCTCGGTGCCCATCAGTCTGGGCGGGGCGGTCTTCCTGGTTGAGTACGCGCCGAACGGCCCTATCCGCGACATCGCCTCTACCGCCATCGAGACGCTGTCCTCGTTGCCTTCCATCGTCGTCGGCATGTTCGGCTTTCTGGTGTTCTCGGTGCAGCTGGGCTGGAAGTACTCCATCATCTCCGGCGCTGTCGCGCTCACCATGTTCAATATCCCCATCCTGGTGCGCGTGATCCAGCAGGCGCTCGAGGACGTGCCACAGGCCCAGCGCGATGCATGCCTGGCCATGGGCCTTACCCGCTGGGAGGCCACGCTGCACATCCTGATTCCCGAGGCCATGCCCGCCATCGTGACCGGCATTGTGCTTTCGGCCGGCCGTGTGTTTGGCGAGGCCGCGGCACTGCTCTTTACCTCGGGCATGAGCTCGCCGGTGCGTCTGAACTTCTTGAGCTTTAACCTGTCGAGCCCCACCTGCGCCTGGAACGTGTTCCGTCCCGGCGAGTCGCTCGCCGTGCACATCTACAAGATCTATGGCGAGGGCAGCCCCGAGGCTCAGCAGATCGTTTGGGGCACCGCTGCACTGCTGATGATTTGCGTGCTGCTGTTTAACGTAATCGCCCGTATCGTGGGCAAGCAACTGGCAAGGAGGATGACGGCCGAGTGAGCGAGATGAAAGCAACACCCGCAGCCGAAGCGGCACCGTCCGAGACCCAGAACTTCCTGTCGAGCGTGGGGGAGAGCGAGAAGCGCGTGCGCGCGAGCGGCAAGGCCGTGAGCGACGAGGTCGTGCTCTCCACCAAGGACGTCAACGTGTACTATGGCGACCACCATGCCCTGCACGATACGTCGCTCGACTTTCACAAGGGCGAGATCACGGCGCTCATCGGGCCTTCGGGCTGCGGTAAGTCGACCTTCTTACGCAGCCTCAACCTGATGAATCGCGAGATTCGCGGCTGCCGCGTGGAGGGCGAGATCAACTACCGCGGGCGCAACGTGAACACCAAGACCGAGAACACCTACGAGTTGCGTCGCTCCATTGGCATGGTATTCCAACAGCCCAACCCTTTCCGCAAGTCCATTCGCGACAACATTACGTTTGCGCCCAGGCGTCACGGCATTACCGACCGCGACGAGCTTGATCGTATGGTCGAGGAAAGTCTGCGTGGTGCGGCGCTGTGGGACGAGGTCAAGGACAAGCTCGACAAGAGTGCCTACGCGCTTTCGGGCGGCCAGCAGCAGCGTTTGTGCATTGCACGCACGCTGGCGCTCAACCCCGACGTGATTCTGTTCGACGAGCCCTGCTCGGCGCTCGACCCCATCTCGACGCTGGCGATCGAGGACCTCATGTCATCGATCGTTGCCGACCGCGCCATCGTCATCGTGACGCACAACATGGAGCAGGCGTCGCGTGTGTCCAACCGCACGGCGTTCTTCTACATGGGCGATATGGTCGAGTACGACGAGACTGACGAGATTTTCCAACGGCCCAAGGATAAGCGGCTGAATGATTACCTCACCGGCATGTTCTCCTAGTCCGGGACATGCTTGAGGCCCGCGGCGGCCACGGTTGCCGCGGGACTGATTGGAGAGGCGGGTCATCTCTTGCGTGAGATGGCCCGCCTTTTTGTGTCGTGTGCGGCCCGCCTTTTCGCTGCTATCATGGACAACGTTGAATTTCTACGAAGGAGCAGGGCATATGGCGATTCTTTTGGGATGCGATTCCGTCAGCCTAGAGTTTCCCACCAAGCATATTTTCGATAGCGTGACGCTCGGCGTGGGCGAGGGCGACCGCATTGGTATCGTCGGCAAAAACGGCGATGGAAAGTCGACGCTGCTGAGCGTACTCGCCGGCACGTTGGAGCCCGACGACGGCCGCGTGACGCATCGCCGCGACACGACGATCGGATTGCTCGGCCAAAAGGACAACCTGGTCGATACCGACACCGTGCATCATGCCGTCGTCGGTGACACGCCCGAGTACGAGTGGGCCTCGAGCCCGCGTACGCGCCAGATTCTGGCCGGTCTTATTAGCGATGTGCCCTGGGAGGGCACGGTGGGCGAGCTTTCGGGCGGTCAGCGCCGTCGCGTGGACCTCGCGCGCCTGCTGATTGGCGACTACGACGTGCTTATGCTCGACGAGCCCACCAACCACCTGGACATGCGCACCATCAACTGGCTCGCGCGCCACTTAAATGCCCGCTGGCAGCGCGGTCAGGGCGCCATGCTCGTGGTCACGCACGACCGCTGGTTCTTGGACGAGGTCTGCACCAGCATGTGGGAGGTCCACGACGGACAGGTCGACCCCTTCGAGGGCGGCTACTCGGCCTACATCCTGCAGCGCGTGGAGCGCGACCGCATGGCCGCCGTTACCGAGGAACGCCGTCGCAACATGGCGCGCAAGGAGCTCGCGTGGCTGAGCCGCGGCGCCCAGGCGCGCTCCACCAAGCCCAAGTTTCGCGTGGATGCCGCTCGCGAGCTCATCGCCGACGTGCCGCCCGTGCGCGACGAGCTGGAGCTCAAGCGCCTGGCGGTGAGCCGCCTGGGCAAGCAGGTTATCGACGTGGTCGACGTGGACGCCGGCTATGCGGATACCGATGGCGCGCCCAAGCAGGTGCTCTCGGACGTGACTTGGCTTATCGGCGCGGGCGACCGCTATGGTCTTTTGGGCGAGAACGGCGCCGGCAAGTCGACCTTGCTCGACGTGATCCAGGGCAAGATCGCGCCCCTGCGCGGTCGCGTGAAGATTGGCCAGACGGTGCGCTTTGGCGTGCTGTCGCAGCAGCTCGAGGAGCTCGAGCCCTACATGGGCGATACGATCCGCGAGGTGCTCGGCAACTATAAGAAGTACTACGTCATCGACGGCAAGGAGACTTCGCCCGAGAAGCTCTGCGAGCGCCTGGGCTTTACGACCCAGCAGCTCTGGAGCCGCATCGGCGATCTTTCGGGCGGCCAGCGCCGTCGCCTGTCGCTGTTGCTGACGATCCTGGACGAGCCCAACGTGCTTATCCTGGACGAGCCCGGTAACGACCTGGATACCGACATGCTCGCGATTGTCGAGGATCTGCTCGACGGCTGGCCCGGCACGCTGATCCTGGTGACGCACGACCGCTTCTTGATGGAGCGCGTGACCGACCAGCAGTGGGCGCTGCTTGACGGCCATCTGACGCATATGCCCGGCGGCGTCGACCAGTACCTGCGCCTGTGCAACGCCACCGCCGAGGGCGAGCCCGTGGGTGCGCCGAGCGCCAAGACCGGCACGTTTGACACCGGTGCCGCGGCAACTGCGGCCGAAAAGCCCAAGTCGAGCGGCCAGCCCAATGGTCTTTCCAACGCCGAGCGCCAGAAGCTCCGCCGCGAGGTGAGCTCGCTTGAGCGCAAAATGGAGACGCAGCGCGCTCGCGTGGAGGAGGCCGAGGCCGCGATGGCCCAGGTCGACCCCACCAACTACACGGCGCTGGGCGAGCAGCAGGCAAAGATTGACGAGGCTCACGCCGCCATGGACGAGCTGGAGATGGCGTGGCTCGAGGCGAGCGAGAAGCTCGAGGGCGAGGAGTAGGCAAGGATGATCAAGGCCGCATTTTTCGATATCGACGGCACGTTGCTGAGCTTTAAGACCCATCGGATTCCGGCGTCGGCGCAGCAGGCGCTCGACAGCTTTCGCGAGCAGGGGATTGCGTGCATAATCGCCACGGGTCGCCCGACCTACCAGATGCCGGATTGGCTGTTCGACTTGGGTTGGGATGCGTACATTACGCTTTCGGGTCAGCACTGTTTTGATGCCAAGGGCGTTTATCGCAGCTGCCCGATCGATCCGGACGACGTTGCGGTGATTGTGGACCAGGTGGCGCAGGGACGCTACGACTCACTGTGCATGCAGGGCGAGAATTCGTTTGTGAACCGTCTGTCCAAGCGCGTGGTGGCGGCTGCCGACAATGCCGGAATCTCGTATCACGAGGAGCCTTTTGAGCATGCTTTCGACGCGCCGGTTTACCAGTTCTGCGCCTTTGTGGACCCGGTCGACCAGGGCATAGTTACCGATGTCCTGTCGCATTCTACAACCACGCGCTGGTGCGACCTGTTCTGCGACATTATTCCGGCCAACGGCGGCAAGGACCTGGGCGTGGCGGCGACGCTGGAGCGCCTGGGCATCGACGCGAGTGAAGCGATTGCCTTTGGCGACGGCGAGAACGACCTGTCGATGTTCTCGGCCGTGGGCACAAGTGTGGCCATGGGCAACGCGCAGGATACCGTGAAGGCCGCGGCGACCTACGTAACGACCGCCGTGGACGATGACGGCATCTACAACGCCGCGAAGCACTTTGGCCTGTTATAGCTGCGGCTCGGCACTTGGGGACGCTCCTTTTCTGCCGGCAGCTGGGGACACTCCCTGCGCGTTGCGTGTCGTGTCGCCCTGCTTGCTCCGCGCATTTTGTGAAACACGGTTAACTTTTTAGACAATGTAGTAAGACATGGGCAACTTTTGCGGTAAAGTAATTCAAGCAAAAGTATCCAAAGGCTAACTAGAAGCCATCGCGAAAGGCGGCCCATGGCCCTGCGTGAATCTGGAGAAGACTATCTCGAATCTATTTATGTGCTCTCGGAGCGCCAGGGCATCGTTCGGTCAATTGACGTCGCCGAATACCTGGGCGTAACCAAGGCAAGTGTCTCTAAAGCCATGGCGACGCTGGAAAGCAACGGCTATGTCGAAATGGGAAAACGAGATGTTCATCTGACGGAACGCGGTATTGAGGTTGCCCGTCAAATGTGGGAGCGCCATTGCTTTTTTGTGGGGCTGCTAGAGGACGCAGGTGTAGCGCCCGAGGTTGCCTCGCAAGAGGGCTGCCACATGGAGCATTGCCTGAGCGAGGGAAGCTTCGAGAAGCTGAGGGCGATGTTGGGACGGGAAGATGTAGCGGGGTCAACAACAGAAGCCTAACTGACCCACAGTAGCGCGGAGTTCACGCAAAGCGCGAACCAGCGGAAAGGGGATAGAGACTTCTAACAGAAGAGGCTTTCTCCGAGTCCAAAGTAAACCTGTCGGGATGTAGCATCCTTTCAACAGTGCCGCCCTTCCATCCCAAAGAGACGCGCCTCCCGCGCCAAAGGCGCGGGATAGCGACCGGGACCAGCAGCCCCATCAACTAAGTCCAACTCAGACAAGGAACCCCGCCAGCAAGCGATGCCCAAGAACCGCCAGCAACGTTACCGCAGGCCGGGACCGGGCTTGGTTTTGAAAACATTCCGCAGCGCGAGGCCCGCCTTTCCGTTGCTCCGCGGGAGCAGGAAAGACGGGCCTCATGCGCGAGGACGTTTTCAAAATCAAGTCCGGCCCCGGCCGGAGGGACCACAGGCGCTACAGGTTCTTGACACCCATCGCGCGCATGGCGTTCAGGATGGCGATGATCGCCACGCCCACGTCGCCAAAGACGGCGAGCCACATGTTGGCAATGCCGAGCGCCGCGAGCACCAGAATCAGCAGCTTAATGCCCAGCGCAAAGATGATGTTCTGCCAAACAATCGTCATGGTCTTGCGCGCCACGCGGATAGCGCGGGAGATGTTGGAAGGCTTGTCGTCCATGAGCACGACGTCGGCGGCCTCAATTGCGGCGTCCGAGCCCATGGCGCCCATGGCGATTCCGACGTCGGCGCGCGTGAGCACGGGCGCGTCGTTGATGCCGTCACCGACAAAGGCGAGCTTGCCCTTGCCGCTCTCGGTTGCAAGCAGCGCCTCGACGCGCTCGACCTTGTCGCCTGGCATGAGCTGTGCGTGGAACTCGTCGAGCCTCAGCTGCTTGGCCACAGACGCCGCAACCTCCTCGCGGTCGCCCGTGAGCATGACGGTGCGTTTGACGCCGGCAGCGTGCAAGTCGCGAATAGCCTGCTCGGCATCGGCCTTTATGGTGTCGGCAATTACGATATGGCCGGCGTACGTGTCATCGACCAGTACATGGAGGATCGTACCGACGACCTCGCAATTGGGGGCTTCGATACCGGCCGCAGCAAGCATCTTGGCGTTGCCGACGACGACGCGCTTGCCGTCGATGGTTGCCGTGAAACCGTGACCCGCGACATTGGCGGAGTCGCTCACGCGATTCTGGTCAAGCTCACCCTGGTAGGCGGCACGTATGGACCGTGCGATGGGGTGATCGGAAAACGACTCGGCGAGGGCCGCGACTTCGAGCAGCGACTGCTCGGTATAGCCGGCCTCAGGGTGTACCGCCACGACCGAAAACGTGCCGTTGGTGAGCGTACCGGTCTTGTCAAAGATGACGGTGTCCACATCGGCGAGCGTCTCGAGGTAGTTGGAGCCCTTGATGAGGACGCCCAGCTTGGATGCGCCGCCGATGCCGCCAAAGAAGCTGAGCGGGACGCTGATCACGAGCGCGCACGGGCAGCTGACGACCAGGAAGGTCAGGCCGCGCAAGATCCAGTCGGACCAGGCGCCGGTGACCAGGCCGCCGCCGAGCGCGAGTACCGCGGCCGCGCCGGTGACGGCGGGCGTGTAGACGCGGGCGAAGCGCGTGATGAAGTTCTCGGTACGCGCCTTCTTTTCGCTGGCGTTTTCTACGAGCTCCAGGACGCGCGCGACGGTGGATTCGCCAAATGGCTTGGTGGTGCGCACGTGGACGAGGCCCGTCATGTTGATGCAGCCGCTGATGATATCGTCTCCGGTTTTGGCCGGGCGGGGGACCGACTCGCCGGTAAGGGCGGCGGTATCGAGCTGTGTCTCGCCTTCGACGATGACGCCGTCGATGGGCACGCGCTCGCCAGGCTTGACGACGATGACGGTGCCGACGGCGATGTCATCGGGGAAGACCTGCTCGAGTGTGCCGTCGGGTTGCTCGACGTTGGCGTAATCGGGCGCGATGTCCATCATGGCACTGATCGATTTGCGGCTCTTGCCCACGGCGTAGGCCTGGAACAGCTCGCCGACCTGATAGAACAGCATGACAGCGGCGCCTTCGGCCATGTGCGGATCGGTGTCGGGGAAGAGCACCATGGCAAACGCGCCGATGGTCGCGACCGCCATGAGGAAGCTTTCGTCGAAGGCCTTGCCGCGGCGGATGTTGTTGAATGCCTTTTGCAGTACGTCGTAGCCGGCAATTAGGAACGGCACCAGGAACAGCACGAAGCTGGCATAGACGTCACCCGGGGTGCCGAATGCGGCGGTAAGGGTACCGAGCTCGTCGAGGGCGTACACCACCGCAAATATGCCTAGCGCTACCAGGATACGGTTGCGCTTATGCTCAAGGGACTCTTTTTTCTTGCGCTTCTTCTTTTTCTTTTTGGGATCGGCGGCTGCCATGATTCAAACCTCCCATTTGAATGTATGAACACTCGCTCATATAATTTCGCGAGCAAAGGCCGCGGCAAGCGCGACCTTGCAGGTTGGCGTAACCTGGGCTAGAGAATGATCTCGCAGTCCGGCTCGGCGTCGGCGGTAAACTCCACGACGCGGTCGAGGACCTCGTCGAACTCGGCGTCATCGGCCTCGAGCGTTAACTTCTGGGTCATAAAGTTGACCGAAACGGACTTGACGCCATCGAGCTTGGCCAGCTCGTCCTGAAGCTTACGCGCGCAGTTGGCGCAGTCGATCTCGTCGAGCTTGAACTGCTTTTTCATGGTGGGTTCCTTTCCCCGTTTTTGCGGCTTGGGTGCAGGCCGCGCTGGTACCGTGGTTGGTCGCTATTCGCAGATGTGGCTCATGCCTTGGTTGAGCATGGTGTAGACATGGTCGTCGGCAAGCGAGTAGAGGATGTTGCGCCCGTCGCGTCGGAATTTAACCAGGTGCGACTGCTTGAGCGTGCGCAGCTGGTGCGACACCGCAGACTGCGAGGTCGCGGTCGCTTCGGCGATGTCGGCCACGCAGAGCTCGCGACCCATGAGGGCATAGAGGATCTTGATACGCGTGGTGTCGCTAAAGACCTTGAACAGGTCGGCAAGGTCGTACAGCAGCTCCTCGTCGGGAAGGTCCTCGGGCGAGCAAGTGGTGGGGACGTCGGGCACGATGCTGGTGTCGATGCCGGACTTCATTTCATCAGCTTGTTCGCTCATTGCAATATCCTTTCATATGAACATGCGCTCATATAACTTACTTTCGAGTATATGAGCGCATGTTCATATGTCAATATAATTCGTGAAATATTTTGCTATCGAATGCTCCCAAAGGCGGCTAAGGGCATCGGTGGGCGCGAATAAGGCCGCTGATGCCAACGTGGGTACCTTAGCGACGTGCAAAAACGGGCCGATATCCACTTGGATATCGGCCCGCATTGCATCGCTTGAGGAGGACGTCTCGGCGTGTCACTTTTGCACGAGGTGCTATGGCCCGGCAGGTATTGCTCGCGAATGGCGCCTCTGCTTGGCAATCTACTTGGCAAATAGGTTCTTGAGGTTGAACTCGGCCTGGACGGTACGGAGCATGAGGTCGGTGTCGTCGAGGCCCAGGTGCTGCTCGTTGGCGTCGGCGGCGAGGGTGCCACGGCGGCGCGCCCAGTTCTCGAGCGCGGCGGGCGCGGACTCGCGGGGGAGCGAGCGCACATCGGCGTCCAGGCTGCGGCAGATCTGGCGCGAGTCGATGACGATGATCTTACCCGCGCGGCGTGCCTCGGCGTAACCGTCCAAGTGGATCTTGAACCAGCTGTCTTCAAAGGCGGCGTTGTGCGCCATGTACGGGTACTTCTTCATAAGCTTGAGCAGCTGCTTTTGCAGCTCTTTGTTCTCGCGGAAGGGCGTTTTGCCGTCGATGTCGTCCCAGGTGATGTGGTGGATATTCGACAACGGCACATCCTCGCCGCGGTAGATATCGGGCAGGCCGCAGTAGTGCGCCTCGGCGTCGTGCGGGATGGCGTCGCTGGTGAGGTCCATGATCTCCCAACCCACGTTGATGATGTAGCCGCGCTCGGGTGCACGGCCGGTGGTCTCGATGTCGATGCCCAGCACGGTGCCCTGGATGGGCTTGCGGGCGTAGGCGACGCCGATCGCGTCGCGGTCGCCGCGGATCTCGCGCATGACGGACGCGGCGGTGCGCTTTTGCATCTTGCCGATGGCGGCGCAGGTGTCGGCGTCGGACAGGCCGCGCGAAAGCGTCGCGGGCGTCACGTTGCGCAGGCGCGCCTCGCCAATCTGGTCGCACAGGTCGCGGTTGCGGTCGGCTAGGTCGCGCACGGTGGCAAAGTCGAAGCCGGGGTCGTCCTCGGCGGTAAAGTACTCAGTCTCGAGCACCTTGAGGGCCTCTTCGCCTTTCTGACGCTCGGATTCCATGGCGCCGTGGTCGCCGTAGATAAACATGGGGATAAACGGCTGGCGCTCGTATTCGAGTGCTTGCGAAACGTTCATATGCTGCTCCTTGGACGGGCCGCGTCGCGCGGCTCGGGTTTGTCGAGTTATGGCGAGATGATAGTTTACCATGGGCAACTATTGGCATCACGCCTAGGACAATTACAATACCCTAGTTGACCGCTAGGACTTTTACAATGCTGCCGAAAGACACGAAAGGTTCCATCCGTCATGGATTTGCTGATTGATATTCTGCTCGACGCCGGCAAGGACACGCTCTCGCTGGTGCCGTTCTTGTTGGTGACATATCTGGTCCTCGAGACGCTCGAGCATGTGGCAGGCGATCGCGTCAACGGTACCATCAAGCGTGCCGGCGCCGCTGGCCCCGTGGTTGGCTCGTTGCTGGGCATGGTGCCGCAGTGCGGCTTTTCGGCCATGGCGGCAACGCTGTACGCCGGTCGCGTCGTGACGCTGGGCACCCTGGTGGCGGTGTTTCTCTCGACTTCCGACGAGATGCTGCCACTGCTGCTTGCCGAGCAGGTTCCCGTGCAGACTATGGCGATGCTTTTGGCTTCGAAAGCGCTGATCGCGCTGGTCACGGGCTTTATCGTGGATGCTGCCATTCGCGGCCTGCGCCGCAACGCCCGTGCTCATGCGGCGATTCGCCGTACCGTGTTGGGGACCACTGTCAATCCGGCGCACGTTAACTGCGCGCATGACGACCACAGCGGCGGTGACATCATCGACGAGGTGGCCGAGGCGGGCGTGAGCGCCGACCACATCCATGAGCTGTGCGAGCGCGACCATTGCGGTTGTGATGAAGACGAGGACGAGCACGAACATGGACATGGACATGACCACGATCACGGTCATGAGGGCGAGCATGAACACCATCACGGCCACGGTCATTCCCACTCCCATGAAGGTACGCCCGTCCTGTCGATTATCCGCAGCGCCATCTCGCATACCGTGCAGGTATCGGTATTCATTTTCCTGGTGACACTGATTCTGGTCGCCGTGCTCGAGACCTTTGGTGAGTCCGCAATCGAGCAGTTCCTGCGCGGCAACGAGACGCTCGCCGTTCTGGGTTCGGCGCTTGTCGGCCTGATCCCCAACTGCTCGGCGAGCGTGGTCATTACGCAGCTGTATCTGGAAGGCGCGCTGCAACTGGCACCGATGCTCGCCGGCACGCTCATTTCCGCCGGCGTGGGCTACCTGGTCCTGTTCCGCACCAACCGCAGCGCTCGCGAAAATGCCGTGTTCCTGGTCATGATGTACGTCATCGGCGCCGGCTGGGGACTCGTCCTATCCGCCTTCGGCCTCTAAGTAGGCCTAACAAAACGGGCTTCAAAATAGCCATGCCCGGCGCCTGCACAATGCGGCGACGCATGGCATTTTGAAGCCCGTTTTTTTGTTGAGCCACGGATCCTGAGCGCTCACACCGGTCAGAACAAAAAGGCAAATTTCCGGGCATAGCCTAAAAATCTGCCTTGGTTAGCGCAGCAGCTCGGTGAGGTTGCGCTTAAAGCGGGCGCGGTCTTCGCCGGTGAAGGCTGCCGGCCCGCGGGTGCGACCGCCAGCGCGGCGCACCTTCTTTTCTTCGTGGCGAATAAACAGCTGCATGTCGATGGTCGCCTTGTCGTACACGCGCCCGCGCACGCCGATGGCGGCGGCATCGCGGCCGAGCACCATGCTCGCCAGGCCAATGTCCTGCGTCACGACCACATCGCCCGCCTGCAGACGCTCGACAATGGCAAAGTCGGCGCTATCGGCGCCCACGCTCACGTCGAGCGTCGTGACCCAAAAGCCGTGTCGTGCGTGCTCGGCATCGCGCGGATCGTCGCGGCGAATGTGGCGTTCCAGGTTCTGCGTGCTGTTGCCGGCGATAACCACGGCGACGCCCGCCCGCCGCGCGCAGTCGATCGACTCACGCGTGACCGGGCAGGCGTCGCCATCAATAAACAGCGTTCGCGGCATCTAGCGCACCAGCTTGCCAAAGCGGATAGCACGAATAATCAGCGTCACGCCAAACACCAGGAGCGCGGCGCCGCTAAAGATGACGAGCATCTTTGCCGACCACAGCGGGTAGATAAACACGAACACGCCGGCGATGATGGAGAGCGCGCCGCTCAGGATGGCAAGGGCGCGGTTAGACGAAAGCTCGGACTCCAGAATGGACATGACACCTTCGACAATCCAGCCAAAGCCGGCCACGACCACCACGAGCGTGGTGAGCGTCGCGGTCGAGAAGGCCTGGTTGCGCAGGATTATGACGCCGCCCAGAATGATGATCAGGTTGGAGATGATGCTCGTGACGCGCCAGCCGGCGGGCAGCAGCGGCTCAAAAATGGCGGTGAACAGCCTGACGCCAGCCGTGATCACAAAGTAGAAGCCCAGGACGGTCGTCAGGAAGACGAGGGACTTGGCGGGCGCAAACAGCAGCGCGATGCCGGCAAGCAGTGCGATGACGCCCGTGGCGGCGTAGATCCAGCGCACGGCCTTGATTGCCTTGCCTGCCATGCTTTTCTCGTCAAATCCAAACAGATTCGACTGCTGGTCGTCGTTCTTAAAGATGCCCATGAGGTCTCCTTTCCGCACGGCGTTTGCCGTCATTGTTGTTTTTGCGGCGTATGCCGCAGTTGCTACAACAAGTATCGCCTAAAGGCACCGGCGTATGGGTTGGGGAGGGCGAAGTGTAACCCAAAGGTCCCGATTTGTTCTCGTTGTTCCCCATGTCGCGTTTTTCTATTCAACAGGTGTAGAACATTGCGGCCCTGTTCGTTATTGCCTGCGTTTTAGGTTAGATTTTTCTAAGAACAATTGCCTTGTATTGGGGGTCTCTATGAACGAAGCTGTTCCCGCGGCGCCGTCGAGCGTGGAGTTGATGGCAAAGCAAGGTTGCGAAAAGCTCGGTCTGGAATCGTTTGACGCGCTGGTCCGTCGTGCCCGCACATGCCGTCGATTTGACGAGTCCATGCGCGTACCGCGCGAGTTTTTGCTTGAGCTGGCAGAGCTGGCGCACCTGGCTCCCTGCGGCGCTAATGCTCAGCGTCTGCGTTTTCATGTGGTGAGCGACGCCGAGGAGTGTTCGAGCTTATTTGAAAAGCTCACATGGGCTGGTGCGCTCAAGGATTGGTCGGGTCCTGTCGAGGGCGAGCGCCCGACCGGCTATATCGCGATCCTTGCAGAGCGTCCCGCTCCGGGCAAGCCTGCCGCGCCAATCACCGAGGCAGACGCTGGTATCGCCGCGCAGACGATGATGCTCGCCGCCCGCAGCGCTACGCCCGAGGTGGCGGCGTGCATGTTCAAGGCTTTTCCGCCTCGTGCGATTGATGTCATGGGACTTGACGGCGACAAGTACGAGGTCAAGCTGATCATGGTCTTTGGCGTTCCCGCCGAGACACAGGTGATCGATGCAATTGATTCCAACCCCGACGGCTCTATTAATTACTGGCGTGACGAGGCACAGGTACACCACGTACCCAAGCGTCCACTCGCCGACGTACTGGTGTAGTTGAGCGTCGCCGCGGCGTGATCCGGCGGTAAACCACCACAAAGGTGCCCGTCCCCTTTGTGGTGGTACGAGGGGAGGGCATGTGGCCGATCTGTATTTGTTGCGGCATGGGCAGACCGAGCTCAATGTGCAGAACATTTTGCAGGGCTGGCACGATTCGCCGCTTACGGCGCGCGGTCGCGAGCAGGCACTGGCGACGCGCGCGGCGTTTGAGGCGCGCGGCATCTCCTTTGACCATGCGTATTCGTCTCCGTTGGGTCGGGCACGGTGTACGGCAGAGCTGATCGTTGGCGAGGGCCGTTCCATAGAGCTGGTCGATGACCTGCGCGAGTGGCATTTGGGATCGTTGGAGGGCACATCAAACCGCGAGATGCCGGCGCAACCCTGGGGCGATTATCCGGTCGTCTTTGGTGGCGAGTCGGAAAGTGAGCTTCGCGCACGTATGGTCGCGGCGCTGTCTCGTATTATGGCCCGGCCTCGGCACGACTGCGTGCTGGCCGTTTCCCACGGCTCAGCCTGCCAGGAGTTTCTTGAGTATGTGGCCGGCGGGGGAGAACAGCTCGACAACGGCGCCGTGCTTCATTTTGGCTATTGTGATGGGGCGTTTTCGCTCCTTGATTGGTAACGAGCGAAAGGACCCCCCTATGAATAAGGATCTGTATCTGGTCCGTCATGGACAGACGATATTCAACCTTAAGCGCATTATCCAGGGCTGGAGCGACTCGCCTCTCACGCAGCTGGGATGCGACCAGGCGGCGCGCGCCGGCATGTTCTTGCGTGCGCGCGGCATTGAGCCCGACCATGCCTACACCTCCACACTTCATCGCACCGAGCAGACTATCGCCAACTTGTGGCCGGGCTTGGCGTATGAGCGTCTGGACGGCCTGCGCGAGTGGTTCTTTGGCGACTTTGAGGCCGAGCGCGTGATGCTTATGCCCGAACGTCCGTGGCGTGACTTCTACCGCCAATTTGGCGGCGAGGGGCAGATGCAGGTGCGCGAGCGCATGGTGGCGACGTTGACTGATCTTATGCGACGTCCGGACCATTCGTGCGTGCTTGCGGTGAGCCATGCCTCAGCCATCAAGGAATTTTTGGACCACGTGAGGGGAGCGGCGGCCGACGAGCGCGAGCGCGTTCCGGGCAACTGCTCGGTGCTGCATTTTGCGTTTGACGATGCGACGGATACGTTTGAACTGGTCGAAGTCTTTACGCAAGAAGATTATGCGCGCGAGCTGGGTCTTGAGCCGCTCGTGGCGGCAGCGGGTCCGCAGCGCGGGTAGCGCGGGCGTGGCGATGCGGATTGCCGACATCATTGCTCGATGCGAAAGGGGCGGGGATGCATGCGCATGTATCCCCGCCCCTTGTTTGTCGAGCTGCCGAGTCTTTGTGCCGGGCGTTTAGGCCCTGTTAGAACCGTGCGATCTGGTGGGTCAGCAAACCCGTCGGAACCTGCGGTGCGCCGCCGGCAACCTGCGCGGCGGGGAATAACGCGGCAACGGTAAAGTTGAACGGCTCTTTGCCCGTGTAGGCGCCGGCTGCGCGGGCTTCGTCTGCCAGGAGCTGCGCCGCCCCTGCTAGCGCGGCAGCATAGGTGGGGTCGTCTGCCGGCGTCGGCTCCGGTGCCTGGTCGAGCATGGCTCGGATGGCGGCAACGGCGTCCTCGCGCTTGACCTCCCACACACGGTGCGTAATGCCGGCGGGGTCGGTGACGGCATAGAGCGACGCGCCCTCTTTGGCGGCACCGAGGATGATATCCATGACGGGCGAGGCTTCGTAGGCGAGCGACACGGGGCGCGGCTGCACCTTAAGCTCGGCGATTGTACGGGCGGCTGCGGCCGCATCTGCGGAGGGCGCGTCGTCGCCCGTCAGTACACCGACCGGGCAAATTGCCACAACGCCCGTTACGCGTCCCGGCTCTCCCGAACACTCGTACACGTAATACGCTGCGCCCGGATCCTTGAGCATGAGCCCATCGGCAATCGCGCCGCGCAGGGCGTCGTTGCCGCTCAGGATGCCGCCCATCTGCGGCAGCGCTTCGAGCACGCGGTCCTGAGCTGGGCGGATGCAGGGAAACGGAAGTGCTTTCATGGGCGGTCCTAACGTGCGAGTCGGTTTGTTCGTGGCTTATTATGCCCCAACTTGGCCGCTTGCGCTCCAGAGCGTGTTGTCGGCAAGTGCGATGAGCACGTTCTGGCAGCGAACGATATCGGCATGGGGCACATACTCGTTGGGCTTGTGCGCGAGCGCTAACGAGCCGGGGCCGTAGCTCATGCAATTGCGGTTACCCGTCTTGCCGGCAATGACGGCGGTGTCGGTGTGGCCGGTAAAGAAGCCGACGGTCGTGTCCGCGTCCGTCACGTCATCGGCGACACGCTTGAGTGCAGCTAGAAGGGGAGAGTTCGGGTCGCGCTCGATGGCGGGGCGATCGCCCGTCACGGCGAAACTGCCATGGCAACCGGGAACCGCGGCCTCGGCGGTGGCAGTGGCCTGCTCGACCATGTTGATCGCGGCGGCCGTATCGGTCGGCGGCGTCGGGCGCATGTCGACCCAGACCTTGGCGTGGTCGGGCACGACAAAGGGGCGATAGCCGCCCTCGTCATCATCAACCATATGAAACCTCAGAATCAGTTTGCTTTGCAAACCGATTGTAAGTCACCTGCAGATTCGCGACGTGCACGTAGCAGCATTTACCGTTCGCAGGCCGAGCCATCGCGTTTGCCGTCCGGGCGGGTTTACAAACGACGCGGTGGGTACGTACCTTTCATGGACGACATGCTGTGCGACATATCTGCCTTTCGGTATCACCGGATACCTCCACAGGTTTTGGCAATAATGCCGGACCTGCCCGATTCTGTGGACGATCCGCGCAGGGAGCGCCTTTGTGAGCATCCGCTTGTCAAGCATTTCCTGGGCACCCCGTTACATGTGTTGGCGCAGGGCGGCTGCGGACGTAAAGGCGGTCGCATTGTAAGACATGTTTGGAACGGGGGGAGGCCGTTTGACTCCGTGCGGCAGACAGAGTTTGGCCTTGATGCCGCGTCCCCGCTCTTTACCCTGCTGACCCTGGCTTCCTCGGTCTCAAACGAGTGTCTGATTATGTGCATGTATGAGATGTGCGGCACCTTTGCCGTGTGCAAGATTGCACCTCAGGTAAAGTTGGCGCTTGAGCAGGCATATGGGAGCCGGTGGGGTGACGCACGGTCGGGCTGGGAAAACGTAAAGGATGCCTCGGGGAATCCAACGGACTTGTGGAAACGACCTCCCTTGATCGAGCTCTCTGACCTTACGGAGTTCGCCAATAAGATCCAGGGACTCCGCGGTGCTAAATCGTTCACACGTGCCGCGAAATGCATTACGGGGGTTGTGGCATCGCCGCTTGAGGTCCAAGCTTCGATGCTGTTTGGCCTTTCGAGGCTGCGCGGCGGCGAAGGGCTGCGCCTTACCAATAATGTCGAGATTCGCATGACGCGCAGCGCCCGCCTGATTTCGGGGCTTGATAGGCGCTACGCCGATATCTTGCTGTCAAATAAGGAGGGCAGCCGAGAGTGCCTGGTTGAATGTCAAGGTAAAGCCATTCACGGATCCATAGAATCCAAGATCTCGGACTCCGATCGAACGACGGCCCTTCAGACGATGGGATATCCCGTCGTTCTGATGACCTATGGTCAGCTGGTTGACTCCGATGCCTTCCGCGTGGTGATGGAGCTTATCATGTCCTATCTCGATATGCCGTTGAAAGACAAGACGCCGCGGCAGCAAGAGCTCGAACGGCGACTTCGTGAGGAGATTTTTATCGATTGGGCGGGAATGTAGCCGCGCGGGTGGAAAACGGTCGCGGAAGCTAGGGTTTTAGTTGCGAATAGCCTTCAATTGCTCCTTGGAATTGGCTTGAAAAGTGCTACCTAGAGCAAGTTATTTCGGAAAATGGACAGTCAACATTAGTTTGGCATATAGAGATCGATTTTTACCTACTAAAACCCCTGATAAAGCTGTTTGTAAAAGCAGTTGTGCTTAGCGACTAGGGCCTCACTGTCGATTATCCGAAAAAACTTATTATGGGTAGCATTTTCAAAACCAGCCGGAGCAACGAAATCGGCCCCCGTTTCGTGAAAACGGGGCCGAATGGACTTCGTGGTCTGTCTGGCAGGCTTGGCGCCGACGCTACTTGATCACGCGCACGCGATACATCGACGGAATCTGCTTGAGCGCCTCGATGGTGCTGCTGTTCAGGTGCTCGTCGGTGTCGAACATGGTGTAGGCGTTCTCGCCAGCGGACTCGTTGGTCATACGCTGCACGTTGGCGTTGTCCTTGGCGAGAATGGCCGTGATCTGGCCGATCATGTTGGGCACGTTGGCGTGCAGGCAGGCGATGCGGCTCGCGGCGCGCGCCTTGCCCATGCTGCAGGCGGGGTAGTTGACGCTGTGCGCGATATTGCCGTTTTCCAGGTAATCCTTGAGTTCGCTGATCGCCATGTCGGCGCAGTTGGCCTCGGCCTCGCCGGTGCCGGCGCCCGAGTGCGTGGTGATAAACGTATTGGGCATCTTGACGGTCTTGGGCGTGGCAAAGTCGCAGCTAAACCAGCTAAGCTTGCCCTCGCGCAGGGCGGCGTCGACGGCGTCCTCGTCAATGATGGTCTCGCGCGCGTAGTTGATGAGCACGGCGTCGGGTGCCAGCAGGTTGATTTGCTCGGTACTGATCATGCCGATGGTGTCGGCCTTGCTGGGCACGTGCACGGTGAGGTAGTCGCAGCCGCGGCAGAGGTCCTCGAGCGTGCCCACGCGCTGCACCTCGCGGCTCAGCACCCACGCGTGCTCGACGGAAATGAACGGATCGTAGCCGTAGACATCCATGCCCAGATCGACGCAGGCGTTGGCGACCTTGGAGCCCACGTTGCCCAGACCGATAACGCCGATGCGCTTGCCCTTGAGCTCGCGGCCCACAAAGGCCTTCTTGGCCTTTTCGGCGTCGACCTGAATCTCGGGGTCGTCGGCGTTGTCGCGCACCCAATTCATCGACTGCACCACGCCGCGGCTCGAGAGCACCAGCATGCCCAGGACGAGCTCCTTGACGGCGTTGCTGTTGGCACCGGGGGAGTTAAAGACGACGACGCCCTTTTTGGCGTACTCCTCGACGGGGATGTTATTGACGCCGGCGCCGCAGCGGGCGATGGCGCGGATGCCCTCGGGCAGCTCGTAGCCGTGCAGGTCGGTCGAGCGCATCAGGATGGCGTCGGCCTCCTCGGCGGTGTCCACAAACTCGTAGCCCTCGCCAAACTCGACTTTGCCGTCTTTAGTGATGTCGTCGATGGTCTTAATCTTACGCATGGAAAAACTCCTTAGCAGGTTTGGTTTAAACAGGTGGTTTGAAGTGGCTGGTCGGCCCGCGCGTTGCGGGCTAGTTAGATCGCGGACTCAAACTATGCTGCGCTTCGAAGTCCTTCATGTACGAGGCCAGGGCCTGCACGTCTTCCATGGTTACGGCGTTATAGACGCTGGCGCGCATGCCGCCCACCAGGCGATGGCCCTTGACGTTTTGAATCTGGTGCTCGGCCGCGCCTGCGACAAAGGCCGCGTCGAGCTCGGCGTCGCCGGTGCGGAAGGTGACGTTGGCGATGGAGCGACTGTCGGCTTGCGTGGTGCCATGGAAAAGCTCGCTGTGCTCGAGCAGGTCGTAGAGCAGGTTGGCCTTGGCCCAGTTGCGCTCGGCCATGGCGGCAAGTCCACCGGTCTGCTCCACCCAATGGAACACCTTGCCGCACACGTAGATGCCAAAGGTGTTGGGCGTGTTGAGCATGGAGCCCTTGGCGGCCTGGGTCTTAAGGTCCAGGTACTGTGGCGTCTGCGCAAAGGCCGGGCCGTCGGCGATCAAGTCGTCGCGCACGATAACCACGGTGACGCCCGCGGCGCCGGCGTTTTTCTGAGCGCCGGCGTAGATGAGCCCGTAGCGCTCGACGTCGAGCGGCTGCGACAAAAAGCAGCTCGAGACATCGGCGACCAGCGGCACGTCGCCGCAATCGGGCAGCTCGTGGAACATGGTGCCAAAGATGGTGTTGTTCTGGCAGACGTAGACGTAGTCGAGCCCGTCGCCCGCGGCCTCGGCGGCAATGCGCGCGTTGACGTCGGCCATGTCGGGGATGCGGTCGAAATTGGTGTCCTCGGAGCTCGCGAGCAGCATGGCCTCGCCGTACTTTGCGGCCTCCTTGTACGCTTTGTTGGCGAAGTTGCCGGTCACGACGTAGCCGGCGCGGCCGCGGCGCATGAGGTTCATGGGAATGCCCGCAAACTGCAGCGTGGCGCCGCCCTGCAAAAACAGGACACGGTAGTTGTCGGGGATGCTCAGCAGGCGGCGCAGGGTTGCCTCGGCGTCGTCGATGATCTGCTGGTACATGCTAGATCGATGGCTCATCTCGAGCACGGACATGCCGCAACCGCGGTAGTCCATCATCTCGTCGGCGATCTCGGCGAGCACGCTTGTAGGCAGCGCGGCCGGGCCAGCTGAGAAGTTGTGCACACGTGCCATCTTCTAGTTCCCCCTCGTAGTCGTTTGAACGTTCGGGATACTTTAGCACAGTGGAGCGCCAGGCGCGACCGCATCACGGTAAAACTCGAGTGCGCCGCTATGATTTACAGGATGGTTACATGGGGGAGGGCGGTCGTTAGGTCTATATCACCGGGATATACCGTGACAAATACTCCTTGAGCGCCGTATTGCACACATAGAGATACGTTCCCAACATGCCGCGCGTCATGAGAACGTAGTAGGCGTTGACGATAATCTTTCGTAGGTCGTCGTCGCTTGCCTTTTTCTTTGCGACGGTATCTTTGAAGTTTGCCTTGTTAACGCAGACGCCCCCTTTGTCGGTGTCGTAGTAAATGTCTGGCCCCAGAATTACGAAGCCGTAGTTGAGGTCGTAGCCCTGTACCGTGTGGATGCATCCGACCTCGTTGACGGCGTTGGGGGAGTTAACCCAATCCTTTTGACTCGAGTTCCAACGTTTAGGGACGCCCTCAATGACGATGTCGAACGCATCTTTGTGTTTCTTCGTTTCCCACTTCCACGCAAAACCTGCCGTCATGCGGGATAGACCAACTTCCTCTTCCTTGGCTTGCTGCAGGGAACAGAAATCCTCAAATTGGTCGACGATTCCAAACTGGTATCTGGGGGTATCGCTGTCCGGATCCCCGGCTCGCGAATCGTAAGGCTCCGATGAAAAGAGTTCTTCGAATTTCATGCCGGCATGCATGTACGCCTTGTTGTCGAGTAGATCATATACAAAGTCGAGATACTCATCGCCGCCGCGTACTCGCATTTGCGTGCTCAAGTTGAATTCTTCGGTTTCAATTTTCGCTTCTTCGAGTTGGTTAAGTCGCCGCTCAAGACCGTCTCGATTGAGGCCGGATGCCCTGACTTGCTGCTTGGGGTCATAAAACAGATATGCCTTGTCGCAGCATTTGAATATCCAGTCAACTTGGTTGCTTGTGTGCGGAAGGTCAAGACGATCACAAGTGCTATAGAAGGCCTTGATGCCGGAGCCCATGCTTAGATAATTACCCAGTCGATGTGCTTCATCGACAAGTAGGATGTCATAACGATCATTTTTGGTTACGTCACTGGGGCTCAAGATATCGCCAGGCTTTAACCCTGGAAGGAAGTGCGTGAGTTTCCTGAGGGTCTTTTTCAGGGAATCCATGGGGGTGACAAAACCGACTCGCAGGCCGGAAAGGTTGGGCTCATTTTTGATTTTGAACATGAGACTGATGGCGAGGATTGTTTTACCTGTTCCCGGCGCGCCATTCACGACGGTTATACGTTCTCTTTTTGAGCCGCCATGTTTTACGTCTTCATGCTCCTGTTCGAGACGTTTGAAAATCGTCTCGATCGTTTCGTATTGGTCGGGCGTAAGCGTCTTGAAAGGCGAGAACTTGAACAGATCGGAGTTCTCGAGCTCTTCAATCGGATGAATCGCGTATTTTTCTTCGCGAAGCTTTGTCCAGAGGTCTCGGAACCTCTGGCGATACTGAGGCCGCTCAAAATAATCGAATTGGGCATAGCCGTTGTTGGCATTGGTGACCTGGTATTTTTCGTCGGCACAGAACAGCTCAATAAGTCGATTCTCGAACTCGAACGTTGCGGATTGGTTGAAGGTGGGATTGTCGATCAGAAGGGTCCGGTCGAAGTCCTTGTCCACGTTTGCAGCGTGTTGTTTCATACGGCGCTGGTAATTGGTTGTTTGGCCGATGTATGCCGTCTTGTTTTTGCTGTTGGTAAGAATGTAAAGGACGGGCCAGCTCTCGTCATGATGGGTCCCGGGCTTTGGCGTGCCAAAGTCCTGAAGCGATTCGCTTGTCTCAAAGGGCTGGGGTAGGGGAAGCGTGTATTGCCGAAGGGCGAACTCATTACTCATGATGGTCCGCCTTTCTGTATTCGTTAGATGATGCATCGACGGGGTAGCGCTCGCCATTGCGCTTGAGCTTGGACGAAAGCGCCGCTGGCAGGTCGATTTCATTTAAATCTGAGAAACGCAGAAGGAAAAGAAGCGTGTCGGCGACTTCGTCTTCGATAGCTTGGCGTTGCTCGGTGTCTTCGAACATTTCTGCAATGCGCTCGTCGCTCACAAAACGAAAGAGCTGAAGGAGCTCGGAGGACTCAGTTGCCATGCCGATGGCAAGCTCTTTTGGCGTGTGATATTTGCGCCAGTCGCGTGCACCACAAAAGTCCCTGACTTGTTTCGTCATGGCATCGAGCTTATCCATTGTCCGCAACTTCCCTGATGTTCATTGTTTTATTATGGCCGTATCTGGTATTTATTGCACATCATTTGGGGTGTGCGGTTTGTTCGGTCGCGATTGGCCGGTAGGAGGTTTCACCATGAAGATCGAAGTTGACGTAGGTCAGCTGCGCGAGAGCCTGCTCGACCGCGTGGGGTCTGCGGCGGGCGTGGGCTTTCCGGCCGCCATGCTCGACGTGATGGATATCGAGGACGAGTCGCCCCAAGAGCTCCTAGCCCGAGCCGAACGCGAAGGCCTCGACCTCCGTGTCTTCGCCGCAGGCGACGATACGGACGACGGCTGGTAGCCATAGCCACCCCTCAACCTTATCCCCTCAATAACTTGCGGTGAAATAGGGACTGTTTAGGCTGCTAGATGGCCTATTGGGGGTGCGGACGATTTCTTGGACCGCGCCTAGGCGTATCCAAGCTTCCTGCGG
>URDE01000022.1:0-25580 GCA_900546525.1 uncultured Collinsella sp. | reverse complement strand
AGCGGCGGGCACGGAGCTTTTCGTAGCCTTCGGCGAAGAAGGCGACCGTGGCGGCGTCGGCCTCGGCGGCGTTCGTCTCGGTCGCGGGGACCACGCCGTGCTCGTCGCTCACTAGGAACAGCGCACCCTTGAGCTGCGCGGGAATGTCTACGCGCGTGACCGGGATTCCCTTGGTCTGGGCCAGCTGCTCGATGAGCGTCGCCGTGCCACACAGACACTCGTCCGCTGGCACCACAAAGGCGAGCTCGCCGTTGTTGACGGCGGCGAGCAGCTCGGGCGCCACGCCGGTTTCGTCGGCCTCGGAGCGGGCCTCTGCGGAGCGGGCGCGCAGCGCCTTGGCCGACGTATCGGCGAGCGGCTCGTACTCCCCCACCGTCATGGCGGCGTTGCCGTTGACGTCGATCACCAGCATGAGCACGCCGTCATGTGCGGTGTAATCGCCCTCGGCAAGCGACCACTCAACGTGCTGTTTGGCCCAGCTGAGCATGTTATGGGTAAGCGGCTCGCCCTGCACCAGGCGCTCGGACAGTGCGCGGATGTGGCGGTTGAGCATGGGCACCTTTTTGTTGGACATGCGCCAACGGCAGACAAGCGCGGGCTTGTCGAGCGTGAACTTCTCGACCGCCTCCTGATTGGCGCAAAAGTCCTCGTACGCACGCTGATCCTCGGCATTGCCAAACAGCTCGGCATCATCAATCTGGGGCATGGTCATACCTTTCGTGTTAGTCATTCCGTCCTCTTATACCAAAAAGACGGCCCTCCAAACGGAGCGACCGTCTTTTGCGGAGATTATTTTAGAAGCGAGGCTAGTCCAAGGGACGAGATAACATCCCATCCTCCCCAGTCAACCTAACAGGTCGGCGAGGGTTGCCCAGGTGCCGCAGATTGCCGTGAAAGAGGAGCGACGCGTACTTGGGTACGCGGGCGACGAATGAGCGGCAAGGTGCGGTGGCTGGGCAAGCCGCAGCGCCACCTCCCTACTTAGTGGCGGAAGTGGCGGGCCCCCGTGAAGACCATCGCAATACCATGCTCGTTGCAGGCCTGGACGCTCTCGTCGTCGCGCTTGGAGCCGCCGGGCTGGATGATGCAGGTCACGCCGTGCGCGGCAAGCACGTCGACGTTGTCGCGGAACGGGAAGAACGCGTCGCTTGCACAGGCAAAGCCGCCCTTCTCCACGCCCTCGCGCTCGCAGAAGTCCTCGGCGCGCTCGCAGGCAAGCAGTGCAGAGTCAACGCGGTTGGGCTGACCGGGGCCCATGCCAATGCCGGCCTTACCCTTGGAAACCAGGATGGCGTTGGACTTGACGCCCTTGCAGACCTTCCAGGCAAACTCGAGCTCGGCCATCTCAGCGTCGGTGGGCTTGCGGTCGGTGGGGAACGTGAAGGTCGCGGGATCCTCGGTCACGTGGTCGACTTCCTGCACCAGCATGCCGCCGTCGACGGAGCGCAGCTCCACCTGGGCGCCGTGGTCCACGCCGCCGGTAGCCAGCACGCGCAGGTTGGGACGCTTGGACATGCGCTCGAGCGCCTCGGCAGTGTAGCTCGGGGCGATGATAACCTCGACGAACTGCTTGTTCTGATCGGCAAAGTGCTCGACCAGCTCATAGGGAACCTCGCGGTTGCAGGCGATGATGCCGCCGAAGGCGCTCTTGGGATCGCAGGCGAAGGCGCGGTCGTAGGCGGCCGTGATGTCCTCGGCAACGGCGGAACCGCAGGGGTTCTGGTGCTTGAGGATCACGCAGGCCGGCTCCTCGAACTCGCGGACCAGGTTCCAAGCGGCGTCGGCATCCAGATAGTTGTTGTAGCTGAGCGGCTTGCCCTGGATCTGCTCGGAGCCAACGAGCGGGAACTGCGAGCTCGCGGTGTTCTCGCAGCCCTCGGCAAAGCGATAGACCGTGGCCTTCTGCTGAGGATTCTCGCCATAGCGCAGGTCGTCGACCTTCTCCAGCGAGATCTCGAGCTTGGCAGAAGTGTCCGCCACGTCGCTTGCCTGGGCGGCAAGCCAACGGGAGATAGCCGTGTCGTAGGCGGCGGTGGTCTGGTAGACCTTCACCTGCAGGCGACGACGGGTGGCAAGCGTGGTGCAGCCACCGGTCTCGCGCATCTCGGCCAGGACGGCATCATAGTCGGCCGGGTCGGAGATGACGGTAACGCTCGCGGCGTTCTTGGCGGCAGAGCGCAGCATGGAGGGGCCACCGATGTCGATGTGCTCGATGGCGTCCGCGAAGGTGACCTCGGGGTTGGCGACGGTCTTCTCGAACTCGTACAGGTTGACGACGACCAGGTCGATCAGCTTAATGCCGTGCTGAGCAGCCTCCTGCATGTGCTGCTCGGAATCGCGGCGGGCCAGCAGCGCGCCGTGAACCTTGGGGTGCAGGGTCTTAACGCGGCCGTCCATCATCTCGGGATAGCCCGTGAACTCCTCGATGGGGGTTACGGGGACGCCCGCGTCCTCGATGGCACGAGCCGTGCCGCCCGTAGAGATGATCTCGACGCCAAAGTCATCGACCAGCGTCCGTGCGAAATCGACGACGCCCGTCTTATCGGTAACCGAGATCAACGCGCGTGCGATCTTCACATCAGATCCCATGCAGTCCTCCTGTCTGGTACGCCGCCGTGCTCTGTGAGCCGGTGATACGTCGATCTGCAGCGCTCGCGCAGCGGCATTGAAAATACTGATTCAATGTAGCGCATCGAGCGCATCGATGCACCCCGCAACGGGCGCATATGCAGAAAAAGTTTGCGAGCGGAGGGGATGGGCACGGCACCGGGCACGGTGAGTTCATGGAACACAGGGGCACCATAATTAGATGCCAATAGCGTGGTAGAACTGTGCTCGATATGCATCCGCAAAAGAAAGAGGCACCATGGTCTCGCGGGTTCTCTACCGACCGTTTGATACCGAAGACTTCGACGCCATCGCGTTGATTCTGCAGCAGCTTTGGCATAACAATTCGGATAACGATGAGTACAACCGCCTCGAGGCCGCGTGCGACCTCGCCTATTGCCTTTCGTCTTCGACGTTTTCGCAGGTTGCCGTAATCGACGGTCAGGCGCGCGGCATTGCGCTCGCGCGTGCGGGACAGAGCTCCGGCGCCACCGTTAAGGAACATTGGCTGGATACCGAACGCGCACTGCTATCGCAAATGCGCGAGCTGGAGCCCGATGCCTGCGCCGAGTATCTCTCGTTTGTGCGCGCAACCATCCGAACCAACAACCGCCTGCTCGAAAGCAGCCCGTTACCACACGACAACGAGGTCACGCTGCTTGCCGTAGATCGCGACGTCCATGGCCTGGGCGTTGGCTCGGTGTTGCTCGACGCCGCAGTCTCGTACCTGTCCTCGCGCGGGGCGACGAGGGCGCACCTGTACACCGACTCCAACTGCTCGTGGAAGTTCTACGAACTGCACGGCTTTAAGCGCACGGCCACGCACCGCGCCAACCGCGAAGAGCGCCGTCACGACATGCCGCGCGAAAGCTTCCTCTACGAACTCGACCTAACAGCCTAGGCCCAGCAGCCATACCTAGTCATTTAGGAACGTCCCCAGTGACTAGTCGTTGGGGACAGTCTTCGTAGGTAGCGCATAAAAAGGGATGGGCTTTCCCCGACGGCTGTCGAGAAAAGCCCATCCCATAGCTTACGACCGTTAGAACGTTCCGCCGCCGCCTCCGCCGACGCCGCCGCCTCCGCCGCCCGAGAAGCCGCCGCCTCCGCCGCCGCCCGAGCTGTCGGAGCTCGATGCCAGCTCACGGATGCTCTCGTGATACACGCCGTCGAACGAATCGAGCGGCGACTCGGTACCGTAATGATGGTAGTACCACCAGTAGCAGGGGTAATTGTCGTAGAAACCGTCGGCCTCGCGCACCTCGGGAGGAACAGCCTCGGCAAGCTGACGCAGGACTTCCTTCGAAACACCCAGCGCCGCACCCATCACCAGAAGTTTATTCCACAGGACCAGATCGCCGGGGACGGCCTCCTTTAGGCGCGTGAAATCCTCAAGCCAATGCTTGAGCGCCTTGCAGCGAGCCGCCACCTCGGCGCCCTCCGGCGTAAAGCGGCGGAACGTAAGGCCCACGCCAATACCCACCAGCACAATCGGCACCGAGATAACCGCGGCGACAATGTTCGCCTGTGCGCCGTCGGTAAAGAAGATGGATCCCGCGGGAATACAGGCGATCAGAATACCAAGAACCAGGCAAAACACCATTGCGACAATGCCGTCCGAGGCAACGTACTCGCTATCGGCCAGCTTGCCCTTAACGGTGTTCTGATAGTCCTCGAGCTTGTCGCCCACGGGTGTAGCGTGCTGCTTGACGTAGTGCTGCAGCTCGTCGAACGTGCGCGAACGGTCACCGTTCTCGTCGGGCTTAGCACCGGCAAAGAAGACCTTGAGCACCATGTGGTCAATGCCCTTGGCCGACTTCCAACCCGCATCACTCACCGTCACGCGATACGTCTGCTCTTCTTTTTCACGCCCCAACAGACCCTTCTTAGCCTTAGTCACGGTCGCCTGTTCCAGCTTGATCACACGGTCGTCAGTGAGCTTCATGAGCGTGGCGATATATGCCTGATCGGGCACCTCGTTCCAGCTCATGAGGGCCGAAAGCACGGCGGGATGGTCGGCCGAAGGCACATCGCGGAAATATTCGTCCTGGAAAAGCGGCTTGGGCTTGCGGCGGCGCAGCTTGAGCACAACGATTGTGCCGGTAAAGGCCACCGCCGCGACAACACTTAGTACGGCAAGTACATTGGCAATCATGCGAGCGTGAGCGCGGCGGGCGTTAGCTTCGTCGGCCCACGCCTTCTCTTCGCTCAGGATCGTTGACATGCGCTCCTCGCTCGAGGCGGAAAGCCATGGCACCCAGTCGCTGGGGAAGGCGATGCGTGCCTCGGCGAATTCGCCCTGATGCACGCAGGGAATGGTATAGGTGACCATGGGTTCATCCGCATCGAGCGATACGTCGCCCGTCAGCGGGCCGTGCCCCCATGCGCGGAAGTTATCGCCCTTGACGGCCGCCGTCCCGGCAGCGGCATTTGCGAAGTACACTTCCATCTCGACGTCATCGGAATCCGCGGACCAGCCGTCGCCCACGAATTTCCAATAGAGCTCGGCGGTATCGGCCCAGTTCATAACCGCACCGGTCATGGTGTAGCTCACGTAATAGATCGCGCTATCGCCGCTCTCGTGAGGGCTGAACACCTTGATCTTTACGCCGTCACCAGTCTGCTCGACCGTGTAGACGCCAGAGTCACCCTTGTTCGCGCTGTCGACCTTGTTAAACGCGGTGTCGTCTTCCTCGACGCTCAGCACATTGACGCCCGCCGCGCCGCCCTGCTGGTTAGAGCCCGTATTGATCTCCCAAAACACGCCGTTGATATCGTCATCGAAATCAAACTGGCGTCCCTCGACAACGGTCAGCGAGCCGTCGGCCTCGACCGTGGCGCCGATATAGGTTTGGGTCATGGAGTAGCCGTCGGCGTGCGCGGCGACAGGCAGCAGCAACAACGCAAGCGCGACGAGCACGCAGACGGAAGCGAATCGCGCAAACAGGCAGCGCTGCCGGCTGACTTTGGCGGCGAGGGTGTTCATAGGCACATCCTTTGTCTGTAAAACCAACAGCGCCATTGTCCCACGTTTGCGGGTACGCATGACGAATATCTAGGCGACCGGAGCGCCAAACGGGATGAAAGTCACGCCCGCACCCCGACACCTAGAAAATGATCTATTGGGGACGGAGGAAAACGGATCATTGGGCTGAATCGACAGGCAGCAACAAAATTGTCGTTTGGGACGCTCTTTGGCCGAGTCCCGCGTCAGCAATAGATACCACTTCACAGCTCCGTCACAGGTGTAGCGGCTTTGTGTTGCTGCGGCGCGCGCTGATTGAGCCCGCGAGTAAAGGGCATAAAGCAGTTGAGCGAAAACGGTTGCCCCTTTCCCGTTCGCTCGTGGATCATGTCCCCCTTTTCCGCGGAAACCCCGGCAGTTGCGAAGAGCTGCCGGGGTTTCTGCCGTGTATAAGGCCGAGTCGGCGTACGGCGATCGAGACGTTGGACCGCAGACCCACCGTGCGCAATGCGCAGCGCCGTCAACTTGCGAGCCACGGAAACGCCTCCCCATCGCGCCCCGCGCTATACTCGTCCGCATGGATATCAAAACACGCAACATAGCAACGCCCGCCGCGGACGCGCCAACGATGCCGCCCGTCTCCGCCCCCGCACCTGTCGTGGGCCGTTTTGCCCCGTCGCCTTCGGGCCGCATGCACCTGGGCAACGTGTTCAGCTGCCTGTGCGCGTGGCTTTCGGCCCGCAGCCAGGGAGGCAGCGTCGTGTTGCGCATCGAGGACCTGGACGATCGCTGTAAGCGCCCGGAACTTGCCGCTCAATTGATTGACGACCTGGCTTGGCTGGGGCTTGAGTGGGACGAGGGCCCCTACTACCAGCACGATCGCCTAGACCTGTACGAGAGCGCCCTGCGCCAGCTGCAAGACGCCGGCCTCACCTATCCCTGTTTTTGCACGCGTGCCGAGCTCCACGCCGCGAGCGCGCCGCACGCCAGCGATGGCACGCCCATCTACCGCGGCGCCTGCCGAGGCCTTTCTGCCGAAGAGGTCGCCCGCCGCAGCGCCCTGCGCGCCCCGGCCACGCGCCTGCGCGTGCCCGCCGTCGACGACCTCGCAGACGATGTGATCGAATTCGTGGACCGCACGTATGGTGCTCAATGCGAAGCACTCGCCACCGAGTGCGGCGACTTTTTGGTGCGCCGCAGCGACGGCGTGTTTGCCTACCAGCTGGCCGTGGTGGTCGATGACGCCGCCATGGGTGTTACCGAGATCGTACGCGGATGCGACCTGCTTGGCTCCACGCCACGCCAGATCTACCTGCAGCATCTGCTGGGACTTCCCACGCCGCACTACGCGCATATTCCGCTGCTCATGTCGCCGGACGGCCGCCGCCTTTCCAAGCGCGATCGCGATCTGGACCTGGGCGAGCTCCGCGCCCGCTTTGGCACACCCGAGGCATTGCTGGGCTGGCTCGCCGGGCAAACGGGCATCGCACCGGACACCACACCGCGCTCTGCCAAGCAGCTGGTCGAATACTTTAGCTGGGACGTCATCCGTGCGCATCGCGAGAACATCACTGTAACTGCCGAGTAGCCAAACGCCTCGCCCCTACGCAACATCCCAGGGCTGGAGTTCGTCGCCCAGGCGAACGATGCAGTCGTAGAGCACGGTGTGGCGCTCGGCCGGGTTGGCATCCCGATGGAAATGCCCGTAGTACCAGCGTTTGTAATCCAAGTGGTCTTCCAGCTCATCGAAAAATGCCGTAAGCCGATCAACGGCGGGGTAATTCCAGCCGGGTGCCGGATAAAGCGTGGGCGAAAGCATGCGCGTAGAGCAGGTGTGGGTGATCACGTAGTCGACCTTCCAGCCCACGCTGTCGAGCTTTGCCCGCGCCTCCTCAAAGTTGCGCTCGTCCGGCAGCTCCTGTGGCCACCAGCTGGAATACGGTATGCGGTATTCCTTGTCCACGCTCGTGGCACCGCCCATAGTAAAGATCGTTGAGTCATCGAGCTCAAAAACCTCGCCGCGCGTCAGGCGTCGGATGGGAGAGGTATCCGATAGGCGCTGCGTCAGCCCACCGTGCCACAACTCCATGGGGCGCTCCGCCCAATGATCGAAACGCTCGTGGTTGCCGTCGACGAACAGCGCGGTATAGGGACGCGATTCCAGCCAGGCGATGTCGGCGCACTCCTCGGCAGAGAAATCCCACGGAAAGCCAAAGTCGCCCGCGACGATGAGATAGTCGTCGCTCGTCAGGCTATCCCCAAGGTCCCAATCGCGCAGCTTTTGCATGTCGAGGCCGCCGTGAATATCGCCCGTCACATAGACCGTCATCGGATCACCACTTCCCTGTAAGTCGCTAGCCCGCATTTTGCACGATCACTAAGCTAACCGTTCCAGCCCTTCCATCCCTTAGGGCTTACCCCTCGTTCTTCCATCCAAACGGGTCAAGCACCCAAAAAACCAGATCGAGCACGCCGCCGGTCATCATGGCGCTGGCAAGGGCCATGCAAACGTGCAGAGAGACGGCACTTCGGAGCACGTCGAACGGCCCCAGAACAGCCAGCAGCGTGACCGCTGCGCCGGCAAAGCACAGCGCGAGGCACGGCCCCGCGTCCTTGGCGCACTTCTTTGCGAGATGCTTGGTGTTGTCACTCATCGATATCGAACTCCTTAGAGGGTCGCTGTTCAGATGCATGCCGCCGCGGCAGAGCAGGGCGGCAAGGTAAGTGTCACATGTCGTGCGGACACAGCTGAAAGCCCCCGCGCAAAAAACAGCGCGCCGCAGGATTCGTATCACCTGCGGCGCACCGAAAATGATCCGCTTTCCTCCGTCCCCAACGGATCAGCTGAGTTAGTGCCACTTGACGGAAAGGAAGGAGCCGGCGACGTCACGAGCTGCGGAAATGTCGCTAGGCATAGGAAACAGACGCGCTCCAAACGCCCTAAGCCCCAAGCCTACCCATTAAGAAATCGACTGCAGAAACGATTTTGATGCCGTCAATGTCGGTCGGATGGCTTCCCCGGCGAACGATGATGATCTTTTCGTAACCGCCGGTGATCTTCTCGAGCGACCTGAGCTCAAATGGACGCAATTCACGCTTGCGCGTCGCCTCCTCGTCAATCGACTCCGTGACCTGAATAAACTTACGATCCGAGCCGTCGCCGATCGCAACAAAGTCGATTTCAGCATCTCGAAGATGGCCCGTGAAGACCTGGTATCCGTCATAGACAAGGCGATTGTAAACGGCATTTTCGAGAACACGTCCGCTGTCGCTGCCGCGATACCCATCCAAGAAGGCTCGAAGTCCCAGATCCTCAATGTAGAACTTGCCGCCGGTCTTCAAAATATCCCGACCCTTAATATCAAATCGGCGCGCGTGCGAAAAGATATAGGTCTCCTCAAGGGCGGACACACAAGTGTCCACGACACCATGCGAGGATTTCGCCCCGTTCTCCGCCAGCGCTCCAACGATCTTATTAATTGATGTCGGGTTTGAAATGTTATCAGCTAAGTAGGATGTAACGCGGTCGAGCACGCCCCTACTCGTCACCGACCGTCTACCCCGACGCGCCTCGCGAGCCAAAATGTCGCGCCCGACGATTGTTTGGTACGTGCTCCAGATATAGTCCTTCATTTCCTGCTCCGGCAGCTTTGAAGCAGCGAGAAACGGCAGGCCTCCAAACGTCAGATAGCGGTCAAGAAGATCGTCGAGTGCAACAATATCCTCCCGACCAAAAACAGCGAGCCTATTCGTGACGTCAGTCGGGTCAAGAAAGTCGACATATTCCGAAAAAGTGAGCGGATGCATCCGAATCTCGACATACCTGCCCGAGATTAAGGTCGCAATCTCTGACGAGAGGAGAAAAGCGTTCGAACCCGTAACGTATATATCGCAGTCCCGGTCGATACGAAGCGCGTTAATCGCCTTCTCCCATCCGACAACGTCCTGAAGCTCATCGAAGAAGAGATAGCACCTCTTGCCCGCAGGCATCAGGCCGTCCACGTGGCGGTAAAGCTCTCGCCAATCACGCACGCCCTCCAGCTCAAATGACTCCATCTTAAAGGTCAAAAGACACTCGGATGGAACGCCGTTATCCTCCAGATGTTTCCGCATCATGTCCAGAAGCGTCGATTTGCCACAGCGGCGCATACCCGTTACGACCTTGATGACATCCGCATCACGAAAGGCGATCAACTTTTCGAGATATCGATTTCTAGGAACCATCCGTTTATCCATCTCCCGCCCCAATCTGCAAGTTTTTCTCACAGCATGACAAGAACTTGCGAGTTTTGCAAGTTTTTCTCACAATGCGACAAGAACTTGCATATCCGTCCGTGGCCATTTGCGGTCGGATTCCGGCGAGGCCATGACAAGCGGCTTGCCACATGGCCGACACGGAGCCATGGCATGCGCGGAATCTTGGGGGCAGGACTTCTCCCAGCAGCCTATAAGACAAAAACACATACACATAGATAGAGAGAAGCCCAGCAAGACACGGCGCCAAGGCCGCAGCCACAAAACTTGAGTGGCCGATAGTCTAAAAATCACATACGCCCAAAACACGAACGATCGATCTGTTATCCTGGCGCCAACATAGTCTTTCGAAAGGTTTGCCCAGGATGACTACGCAGCGACAGATTGATATTGAATTCGACTCGCTTGCACGCGAGAACGATTCACCCAAGCTCATCGCCAACTCAAAGGCGACAGGCGGAACACTACTATCCGTTATCAAGGAGCAGCTCTCAACCTGCGGCTCTTTTGACTTTTGCGTAGCGTTTGTTGCAGACGGCGGCCTTCAAATCCTGGTCGAGGCGTTCCAGGAACTCAAGCAGCGTGGCATTAAGGGCAGGCTGCTCACGTCCACCTATCTCAACTTCAACTCACCCGATGCCTTTCGCAAGCTGCTGGAATACGACAACATAGAAGTTCGCGTATTCCAGGGTAATTTGCATGCCAAGGGATACATTTTTGATAAGGGAGAAACCAGCACGGTCATCGTCGGCAGCTCGAACATGACGCAGACCGCCCTCACCTGTAATAAAGAATGGAACGTGCTGTACCAGACTGTCGAGAACAGCCGCCTACTTGGCGAACTGAGGGGCGAGTTTGGTTCGTTGTGGAACGACACCTCAACCGTTTTGCTTACTCAAGACTGGATTGAGAACTATGGCGCATATCGATCGGCACGTCCGCCAAAGCCCAAATCGAAACCGACATTCAGATCTGCTGAAACGCCGGCGCAGAATGGCCTCGAAGAAATCAAGCCCAATAAAATGCAGCAGCGCGCCCTTGAGGCGCTCGGTGTAATTCACCGCAAGGGCGAGACCCGCGCCCTGCTGGTCTCGGCAACCGGCACCGGCAAGACCTTCCTTTCAGCGTTCGACGTGCTCGCAACTAAACCCCGGCGCGTCCTCTTTCTTGCGCACCGCCGGCGCATTATCGACGCCTCCCGCGCAAGCTACGAACGGCTCTTAGGTAGTACCTATACGTTCGACACCTATCAAACTGGCAAGAATACAAGCAATGCTACCTGCGTGTTTGCCATGTGCTCTTCGGTCGCCAAACATTTGAGCGATTTCCGTCCCGATGAGTTCGACTACATCGTCATCGACGAGGCCCACCGCACAGGATCCCAGGGTTACCAATCCATCATGTCGCACTTTACGCCTCGGTTTTATCTGGGCATGACCGCTACACCCAATCGCACCGACGGCTATGACGTCTTTGCCCTTTTCAATCACGTCATCGCGTTCCAGATCACGCTACAGGACGCTTTGGCCGAGAAAATGCTAGCCCCCTTCCATTATTTTGGCATTCACGATCTGGAGATTGACGATGAGACAATCGAAGATACCGCCCTGTTCGGGCGCTTGACGTCCGATGAGCGCGTGCGTCACATCACCGAGAAAATCGAAGAGTATAGCGTCACCAAAAGCAACCGCAAGGGCTTAATTTTCTGCAATCGAAACGCCGAGGCAGAAGAGCTGTCGCGCAAATTCAACGCTCTCGGATATCGAACGGCTGCGATTAGCGGCCAAGATTCCGATGAGGTCCGCGATGCCGCGATTAGCCGACTTGAAGCCGGCGAGCTCGAATACATTTTCTCGGTCGATATCATGAACGAAGGCGTCGACATCCCCTCGCTCAATCAGATCATCATGCTTCGACGCACCGACTCCGCAATCATCTTTATTCAACAGCTCGGACGAGGTTTGCGTCTGAATGATGGCAAGGAATACGCACTGGTTCTCGACTTTATTGGCAACTACCAGAGCAACTTCTTGGTGCCCATCGCGCTTTCGGGTGACAAGACGTATAACAAAGACCGCCTGCGCCGTCTTGTCCAAGAGGGCGATTCGGCGATCCCCGGATGCTCGACCGTGAGCTTCGATCGTATTTCCGAGGCACGCATTTACAAGGCCATCGACGGCGGCGATTTCACCTCCGTCAGGTTTTTGAAAAACGAATATCTCGACTTGCGCCAAAAACTCGGCAAGATTCCCTCGCTGCTCGAATTTGATCGTAACGGCTCCATCGATCCGCTGCTTATCTTCAAGAATAGCGGCCTGGGCTCCTACCACGCATTTCTTTCCAAATACGAGCCGGACTACACGGTTCAATTTTCCTCTGATCAAACCAAGATTCTCAAATTTATTTCTCAAAAACTTGCCGCGGGCAAGCGATTCGAAGACCTCTATTTGCTTCAAACGCTTGTCGAAGCCGGACACGAGGGCTATCGGCATATGCGCGAGGCTGCGCTTAGAAACTACCGCGCACAGCTTAAGGACAGCGCCGTTAGGTCGGCAATCGCTGTCCTTAAGGGCGACTTTGCCACTCCTAAGGATTTCGTTTCCCTGCTTATTGACGATGGTACCGGACCTCATCTGACCGAAGTGTTTGCGAGCGCCCTGCGCAACGCAGAGTTCAAGCGCCAGATTCTCGAGGTGCTGGATTTTGGTATTGCGCGCAACCGACTCGACTATGCCGAGACGTACGAAAACACTAATTTCGTTCTCAATGCCAAGTACACGTACGAAGAGGTTTGCCGTCTGATGAACTGGCAAAAGAACATCAACGGCCAAAATCTTGGCGGCTATTTTTACGACGAGAAGACCAATACATTTCCCGTGTTTATTAACTATGACAAGGCACCCGACATTAGTGAGTCAATTCAGTATGAAGACCGCTTTGTTTCGCCGAGCAAGCTCATCGCAATCTCGAAGGGCAACCGTACGCTCAACTCTCCCGAGATTCTGCGCCTGAAGACATGGCCAGAAAACGGCCTGAAGACGTATTTGTTTATGCGAAAAAACAAGGACGATAAGGGTGGCAAGGAGTTCTATTTCTTAGGCGAAATGCATCCGACCGGCGAGTTCGAAGCTATAAAAACTAAGAGCGGCGACAACGCCGTCGAAATCGAATATGAGCTCAATGCGCCTGTACGACAGGACATTTACGAGTTTATGCTCAGCGATTTGAGCGAGGCTGAGTAACAAGAAAAGAGCGGGCCGCCATGTAGCGCCCGCCCTTTTCTTACTTAAGCCCGAGTTTCTTTTCGAGCTCCCTAACGACTTTGACGTCCGCCGGAAGCCAATCGACATCCCACAGGTTATTGGTATCGAGCCACTTCATGTCTTCGTGAGCATGCTCTTTGAACTCCCCCGAAAGGATGGTAGCTAGGTAGCACTGCATCGACAGGTGGAACGTCTCGTAATCATGCTCGACCGTGCACAGATAGTCGAGGTTACCGATCGTGACCTCGAGCTCTTCTTGAATCTCGCGGACAATTGCCTGTTCGCCGGTCTCGCCCGGCTCGAGCTTGCCGCCCGGAAATTCCCAGCCGTCTTTAAACTCGCCATAGCCGCGCTGGCAGCTCAGGATTTTTCCGTCCTTCTGAATAACCGCTGCTGCAACATTGATTGATTTCATAACTAGTTATCACCTCTCCAGTTGAGCCCAACCAGTATAGGTGATCGACCGCCCGCCATGTCCCAGTCGCCTGAAAACCACCTGCTCGACCAACCCTTGACGCCGACTTGCTACCGGCTCACCATCCCTCGCTATCGAGGTCTAATACTTTTCCGCGAAGTGAACGTCTGTTTTAGGACCCCTGAAGCATCCACATTTTTCGTCGGCAAGATCGCAGGATTCCAGTATCGAAACCGCAGGAAACGATGTCCTTAAAGTGTCGATGCTTCGGGGGTCCGTTTTAGCTCGTTCACTTCTCGGAAAAGTATTAGACCTCGCTGCTAGCTACCCAGAAGGACACCTCTTCCTTCCCCACCGTCACCCAAAAACTCATCCAACATTAATCTTGGCTCAAGAATCGCTTAATCTATAACCTGCACTATAGAGTTCGACCAAGGGCGGCGCCGCGCAACGCAGGCCGCCGAACGCAACGCTCGCGCCCGGGTAGATCGCCCGGCGTCGCGCCCATCGAACGAAAGGATAGGTCATGGACGACCTCGAAAAAGTTGAAACCATCCGCACCAAGTGCAACGTGAGCTACACCGATGCCAAGGCCGCGCTCGACGCCGCCGACGGCAACGTTCTGGATGCCATCATTTGGCTTGAGTCGCAGGGCAAGACCCAGACCACGTCGGCACACGCCGCCACCGAGTCCGCACCAGTCGATGAGCCCTCGGCCGAGATGGTCGCCGCGCAGGCCGCCTACGAAAAGTCGAGCGAAAAGACCGACTTCTCCAAGAAGATGGACAGCGTGTGGGAGTACCTCAAAAAGCTCTTCCGCCTGAGTCTGGACACCAAGTTTATCGCCACGCGCCGCGATGCGATCATCCTCAACATCCCCATCCTGATCCCCATCATCGCCCTGTTTGCCTGGGGCGCCACGATATGGCTGATGCTGATTGGCCTGTTCTTTGGCATGCGCTACCGCATCGACAGCGACGGCGACGTGCCCGGCAGCATCAACAACCTTATGAATCACGCTGCCGATGCCGCGGACGACATCAAGCAAAATCTGAACGACGACAAGTAATCGCAGACGGGGGCACGCATGGCACGGATCCTGATCGTAGAGGACGAGGAGAAAATCGCCCGCTTTGTGACGCTCGAGCTGGAGCACGAGGGCTACCAGGTGGAGCACGCCGCCGACGGCCGCACCGCCGTGGACCTGGCACTGGAGCGCGACTACGATCTGATTCTGCTCGATGTGCTGTTGCCGCAACTCAACGGCATGGAGGTCCTGCGGCGTGTCCGCAAGCACAAGGACGTGCCGGTGATCATGGTCACCGCGCGCGATGCCGTGATGGATAAGGTTGCCGGGCTCGATGCCGGCGCCGATGATTACCTGACCAAGCCGTTTGCGATCGAGGAGCTGTTCGCACGGATTCGCGTGGCGCTGAAGCGCTCGGAGGCCGCGCGGACGGCTTCGGGCGTTGGCGGCGCCGGGGCGGGTGACGCGGGCGTCGACGCCACTGCGATACCCCCGGTCAGCGACTCGACCCAGGCTTCTGCCTCTCCCTCCCCCGCCACGCTCGCCGTGGGCTCGGTCGCGCTCGACCCTGACCGCCGCGAAGTCACAGTCGACGGCTCGCCCATCGTGCTGACTGCCCGCGAGTTCGACGTTCTCGCCCTGCTTATGGCGCATGCCGGCACCGTGCTCACGCGCGAGCGCATCGCGCACGAAGCGCTGGGCTACGAATACGTGGGCGACACCAACAACGTCGACGTGCACATTGCGCACCTGCGCGCCAAGATCGAAGACGCCGGCAGCGCCCGCATCATCCAGACCGTGCGCGGGGTGGGCTATGTCTGCCGCGCGTAACACCGAGGCCAAGCGCGTCACCTCCATCGCCCGCGCCATCAACTGGGGCTATATGTGGCGCCGCTTGATGAGCTACGTCTGGCTCGATCTGCTGCTGATGGTGATTGCGGCAGCGATCCTCGTCTATGGATACAACCAGACGCTGCCCGACAGCGCGTTTACTGCAGGCTGGATTCCCGGCGCCACCGTTCACGGCGTGTCGCTGACGCCCGCGCGCGGCTGGGACCTGACAACGCTCACCTATACCGTCGAGCTTGCGCGTACCAGCAAGACCTTCCCCCTCGCGCAGGACCTCGTCACGCTATGGCCTCTCTACCTTGTCGTTGTGGGTTGGCAGGTCATCAGCGTGCTCAACATGCTCGGCGGCGCGAGGCGCGTGCGCCGCACCATGGCGCCGCTCAACGACCTGGCCTTGCGCGTGGACGAGCTCGGCCGTATGCAGCTCTCCGGCGGCAAGATGGAAACGCTGGAGCAGGCCATCGAGCGCGCAAGCGTCGACTCGCCGAGCGTCACCACCGGCGACGCCGACCTGGCAAGCATCGAGGTCGCACTCAACCGCCTGCTGCGCCAGATGCAAGAGGCCAAGCTGCAGCAGATGCGCTTTGTCAACGATGCAAGCCACGAGCTGCGCACGCCCATCGCGGTGATTCAGGGCTACGTAAACATGCTCGACCGCTGGGGCAAAGACGACCCGGACGTGCTGACGGAATCCATCGCGTCCCTTAAAGCCGAAAGCGAGCACATGCAGGAGCTCGTGGAGCAGCTGCTGTTTTTGGCGCGCGGCGATGCCGGGCGCACGGTCCTGCGGCGCGCGAATACCAACCTGGCCGCATTGGTCGGCGAGGTATGCGAGGAATCGCAGATGATCGATACCGAGCACACGTATCGGCTGGCGTACGACACCACGCTTGCCAACGACCCGCGCTGCGACGCATCTGTCGACGTGGCGCTCGTGAAGCAGGCTCTGCGCGTGATCGTGCAAAACGCTGCCAAGTACTCGGGTGCGGGAACGACCGTCACGTTTGGCATAACGCCCGATGCGGGCACGGGTGCGATCGACATAAGTGTTGAGGACGAGGGCATCGGCATGAACCAGGAATCCGCAGCTCACGCGTTTGAACGGTTCTACCGCGCCGACAACGCACGCGATGCCGGCGCGCAGGGCTCGGGTCTGGGGCTCGCCATCGCCAAGTGGATCGTCGATAGCCATGGCGGCGTCATTGGCCTGACCTCAGTCGAGGGCGTCGGCAGCCGCTTTACGATTCGCCTGCCGCGGTAGGGGCGTCTCTCACGAATCGAAGGTGAATGGTTTTCCGCGAAGTGAACGACCTATTTTGGACCCTCGAAGCATCCGCACTTTTTGGCGCCAAAACCGCAGGAAATACCTGACAAAACCGCAGGAAACGGCGTCTCCAAAGTGTCGATGCTTCGGGGATCCGATTTCACTCGTTCACTTCGCGGGAAACCATTCACCTTCGTTTTACGACAGCCCGTCAGTCACCCTCTCGGCATTAAAAATGGGGTAAGGCCACGTGGCCTTACCCCATTTTTCGCTAGCTATAGCAGCTTGTGCGCTACTCGCGGCACAGGTGCACGGCGAAGCCGGCGAACTCGCGCTTAAAGTACACGAGTTTGGTGCCGCCGTCGGGCAGCAGCACGCGCGACTCCTCGTTAACCTCGAGCCCGCGCTCGGCAAACCACTTCTCGGCCGCATCGATGTCGTTGACGGCAAAGCCAATGTGGCCCTTGGCGCCACGACCGTTCTGCTTCATGATCTCGACCAGCGAATCGTTAAAGTACGAAACGGGGGTCTCGATAACGGGCAGGCCCATCATCGTCGAGAACAGCTCCGCGATCTCCAAGGCGTCTGCCGGGTCGGCAGCGTTAATGCCCACATGGGCAACGCGCATGTCAAAGAGCTCGACCGGATTGGCGTTCTGCTCACTCATACAGTCAGCGCCTACTGAGCCATGACGTCGAGAACGGCCTTCTCAGCAGCGACGCGGTTCATGCCGGTCATGAAGGGCACGCCACTCACGTACGGGCAGGTGAGGCCCTCGGGGGCAACGGTGGTGGCGATCAGCAGGTCGGCGCCCTCGTCGCAGTAGTCCTTGGCCTCGGAGATGGCGCACTGCACAATCTCATACTTGCCGGCGTAACCGTTGGCGTCGAGCAGGGTGGCGACCTTCTGGGCAACGAGCGTGGAAGTAGCAGCGCCAGCACCGCAAGCCAAAACGATCTTCTTCATAGGTAATGTCTCCCTTCATGGTTTACTTTAGGTAAGTGTACCGCAGCGAGCGATGGCACTCGGCCTCGATGAGCTTTTATGCCAGTTTGCTTTCGCGCTGCGTATAATACATCTAGTACATGTTGTCATACCGCTCGCTTTATGAGCGACTAAGGACCCTAATATGCCCGATTCTCGCACACTCTGGACCGCCGTCGTTATCATCTGCATCGCCGTGTCGGTGTTCTTTAGCGTCAAAAAACGCACCACGTTTAAACGCCTGCAGCAGCTCATGGCCGCCAAGCAGTGGGACGAGTTCGATCGTTTGCTCGACGGCAAACTCACCAGCATGCTGTACCCGCGCTACAACCGCGACTACCTGCGCCTGAACTCCTATCTGCTGCGCGAGGACCATAAGCGCGCCGACGAGATGTTCGACCTGCTGCTGGGACTCAACCTGCCCAAGATGCAGCGTGTCGACCTGGTCATTAAGGCCTTTAACTACTACGTTGGCCAGGAGGACCGCAAAAAGTCCAAGGAGCTGCTGCACGAGATCAAGGGCTTTGAGGGCGGTCAGGCCGAGGCAGTCGCACACGAGTGCCAGCTGATGTACGACACGATGATCCTCAAGCGCCACAACGATATTCCCGAGCTGGAGCGCATGCTCAAGGAGGCCGGTGACGACAAGGTCAAGAGCTGCCGCCTGGAATACCTGCTGGCCCTGCAGTACAAGAACAAGGGCGACGAAGCCAAGTTCCAGGAGTTCCTGGAGAAGTCGGGCCAACACTCGATGGCCGTCAACGCGTAACGGACGGCTTGTGCTAGACTTCTAGTCTCACGGGGGCGTGGCGGAATTGGCATACGCAGGAGACTTAAAATCTCTCGCCGCAAGGATTGTGGGTTCGAGTCCCACCGCCCCTACCATATGGAGCTTTCGGGCCCGTGTCCCCCAGGGATGCGGGCCCGTTTTATTTGGACGCCGGTGGGACTCGAACCCGCGAGGGGGCGAGCGTCAAGCGGACGCGCAGCGTCCGCAGCGAGCCGGCGAGGGCGCCGGCAGGCGACCGAAGCCGGTGCGGATTTGCGCAGCAAATACGCGGACGTCCCACCGCCCCTACCATATGGAGCTTTCGGGCCCGTGTCCCCAAGGGATGCGGGCTCGTTTCTTTTGGACGCCGGTGGGGCTCTAAGCTGCGGTGGAATAGATCCTGTTTATACCGTTTACCAGCTTATTTAGGAACTATTTCACCGCAGCTTATTTAGAGGGTGCTGAGAGCGGGGGGCCAGGCGATGGTGGGGGTCGCGCCGTCGAGAACCTCGTTGATGGTGGCGGCCATGCCGGCAAGCAGGCTGTTCTCGCTTACGGTGAGCGTGTCGTAGCCGCCGGCTCGCATGAGCTCGCGAATCACCACGGCACCTGCCAAGATCACGCCCGCGCGCTTGGGTTGCACGCCCGGCAACGCGGCAATGCCCGCAACATCCAGCGCGGACATGCGCTCGATAGCGGCCGAAACCTGCTCCAGCGAAAGCTCGCGCAGGTGCACAAAGCTCGAATCATACGGCTCCAGTTCGTGGACGAGTGCCACGAGCGTAGTGACGGTACCACCCACCGCCACCAGGCGCTCGGCGCGCTCAAAGTCGACAGGCAGGCTCTCAAAATAGCCCGCAAACTGCTCGTTTGCCCAGCCGGCAGCAGCCGCAAGCTCGTCCGTTGACGGCGGCAGCGCCGAGAAAAACCGCTCGGTCACGCGGCGGCAACCGATATCCAGCGAGCGCGTTCCCTCCAGAGCGAAGATGCCGCGCTCCGGTGCATAGACGCCCGTCGCGAGCTCCGTGGATCCGCCGCCCGAATCGGCAACGATGATGCGTTCGCCCGCAAAGTCGTGTGCCACGCCAAAAAACGTCAGGCGCGCCTCGACCTCGCCCGGAATCACCTGCGGCTCAAGCCCCAGATTGCGCAGCCCGTTCAGCAGCAGCGAGGCATTGGACGCATCACGCGCGGCACTCGTGCACGTGGTGCAGATGCACGCGGCCCCAAAGGCACGGGCCTCGTCCACAAACATTCGGCACGCAGCGAGCACGCGCTCAACGGCCGCCTCGCAAAAGCGCCCCGTCGCATCCACGCCCTCGCCCAAGTCGGTAATCTCGGTATGCTTGGACGATTCCACGATCGCCCCGCCCTCGACCTGGGCCAACACTAGGCGCGACGACACCGTTCCCAGGTCGATCGCCGCCACCTTATATCGTTTGCAATCTGCCATTGCGGGCTCCCCTCCGGGCGCTATTTGCCGTTGGACACGACCGTCTGGCCCTCGACACCGTTAAACCCAAACAGTATGTCGAGCGCCTGGATGTACCACGGCGCGTCCTTGCCGACCTCTTCGATCTCTTTGGCGACTTCGCTGGCCTTCTTGGCGTTCGAGGACTTTTTGCTCGACGACGCGTCCGAATCGTCGTCCAAGCCTAGCACGTCAATCTTGGTCTCGCCGGGCATCACCAGGCCCAGGTCCTCGGTCGCCGCGTCTTTAATGCCCTCCTCCGAGAGCAGTTTGTCGACGCTTTTCTGCAGCTCGTCGTTGTACTGCTGGCGGATCTCTACTTGCTTGGCCAAAATATCGTTCGAGCGTTTGGCGACGTAGAGGTCGCGCACGGGAAAGTACAGGCTCACGAGTACCAGAACGACGACAATGCCAATAAACAGCCCGCGCTGGGGTCCATGGGTAAAGTCGTAGATCGCCTTGACCACCGCGTTGTCGTTGGCGTAGTGCATGAAGTCCGAGCCCGAAAGACGGTTCGAGGGCCTGGTCGACTTTTCGTGTGTTTGAGCCGAGGGGCGCTGCGTACGCGAAGCATGCGTCGGGCGCGCCGAACGTGGCGGGCGGTCCGTCGGCATATTCATTTGAGCACGGGGGCGTGAGGCACTTGTCGGACGCTGTGCGCGTCGATCGACGCCGGCGTAGTCGGACCCGCCGAGCTGCACGGTACCCGCGCGGCGAGGCGACGGCTCGCGCGAACCGGCGGAATAATACCTGTTGTCGTAAATCTGATCCATGTGCGCCTTGTGCGGTTGAGGTTTGTTTGCGCTAAGTCTTTTAGTTATAGCACGAGCGCCCGCACCGCCTTCGCCAGCCTTTGCTCGACATAAAAAAGGCGCTGAGCCGTATGGCCCAGCGCCCAATGGTGCTCAACAGTGCCCGGCGGAAGCGAGGCGAATCCGAGTCAGCCCCGCCCCCGCACACGCCGCTGCCTAGCGAATGTTGTAGAACGCGGTCTTGCCGGCGTAGCGCGCGCTGCCCTCGAGCTCATCCTCGATACGGATGAGCTGGTTGTACTTGGCGATGCGGTCGCTACGGCACGGGGCACCCGACTTGATCTGGCCGGCGTTAACACCCACGACCAGGTCGGCGATCGTGGAGTCCTCGGTCTCGCCGGAACGGTGGCTCACGATGCAAGCGTAGCCGGCCTCCTTGGCAGTCTCGATGGCCTCGAGCGACTCGGTGAGCGTGCCGATCTGGTTGACCTTGACCAGGATCGCATTGGCGGCGCCCAGCTCGATGCCCTTCTTAAGGCGCTCGGTGTTGGTAACAAACAGGTCGTCGCCTACGAGCTGCACCTTATTGCCAATGCGGCGGGTGAGCTCGACCCAGCCGTCCCAATCCTCCTCGGCCATGCCGTCCTCGATGGAGATGATGGGATAGGTGTCGACGAGCTTCTCCCAGTAATCGACCATCTGGGCTCTCGTGTACTCTACGCCCTCGCCCTTGAGCTCGTACATGCCGGTCTCGGCGTTGTAGAACTCGGTGGACGCCGGATCCATGGCGTACATGAAGTCAACGCCGGGCTTAAAGCCGGCCTTCTCCACGGCCTTGGTGATGTACTCGAACGGCTCGGCGTTGGTCTTGAGGTTGGGCGCAAAGCCGCCCTCGTCGCCCACGCCGCCGCCCAGGCCTGCCTCGTGCAGCACGCCCTTGAGGGTGTGGTAGACCTCGGCGCACCAACGCAGGCCCTCGGTAAAGCTCGGGGCGCCCACCGGCATGATCATGAACTCCTGGAAGTCAACGTTATTGTCGGCATGCACGCCGCCGTTGAGGATGTTCATCATAGGCGTGGGCAGCAGGTGGGCGTTAACGCCGCCCAGGTACTGGTACAGCGACAGGCCCGCCGACTCGGCAGCGGCGCGGGCGACGGCCAGCGACACGCCCAAGATGGCGTTAGCGCCGAGCTTGGTCTTGTTGGGAGTACCGTCCGCGGCGATCAGCGCGGCATCGACGGCGCGCTGGTCGAAGGCATCGAGGCCCACGACGGCATCGGCGCACTCGTTGTTGACGTGCTCGGCGGCCTGCGAGACGCCCTTGCCCAGATAGCGACCCTTGTCGCCATCGCGCAGCTCGCATGCCTCAAAGGCGCCGGTCGAAGCGCCCGAAGGCACCATCGCGCGACCGAAGCTGCCGTCCTCGAGCACGACCTCGACCTCGACGGTGGGGTTGCCGCGGCTGTCGAGCACCTCACGACCGTAGACGTCCAAAATGTCACTCATGTTGTCTCCCTCTCACTTGGAAACGGGTTGAATGCTTGGCGACACGGCATTGCGCCAATGTGGCGCTTTGGTTTGCAAGTTAGCCATGTCGCACTTTTTGCATTATGCCCTAAGTTAGCCTAGGGATACATATGAATTGGAGAAATCATTCTTTGGGGCGCTTGTTTTTGCACCGAGCATTCATCTCTAGAGGTCGCCCCCTCCCATTAAATTCTTCTATCGGCATACCGTCTTTACCTGGCTTGCGAATGAAAGAGCCAATAATGTGCTTTTACATCGTGCAAAGTTCTGGATATCGTGCAATTCTAAGGGTCTGAAGTTCTGGATATCGTGCATAATTAGGTTATAAAAGTTCTGGATATCGTGTACGAGGCAGCCATGCTTAAACGAAAAGCCTATGACAAACTACTAAAATGGAAGCATGAAAGCGCTGGTAAAACAGCACTTCTTATTGAAGGAGCCCGCCGCGTCGGCAAGAGCACGCTTGCCCGCACGTTTGGAGAAACCGAATACAAGTCCTGCCTTGTCATTGATTTCTTTCAAGCACCTGCCGAAGTTAAGCAATATTTTGAGGACTATCGCACTGACTTCGACTCGCTCTTCCTCTATCTCTCGGTTTTCTATAACGTCAAACTCTATGAACACGAGACGCTTATCGTCTTTGACGAGGTCCAGATGTACCCGCAAGCACGCGGACTCATCAAGTATCTCGTTGCAGACGGACGTTACGACTACATCGAAACTGGATCCCTACTCAGCATCAAGCAGAACATTAAAGATATCGTCATCCCATCCGAGGAAGAGTCTCTGGAACTTGAGCCCCTCGACTTTGAGGAGTTTCTTTGGGGCATGGACGAAAAGGGGCTGGCCGATCTCATTCGCATGAGTTTTAACAAGATGAAGCCGCTCCCCGATGCCCTACATCGCAGAGCGCTCTCCCTTATGCGCGAATACATGCTCGTAGGCGGCATGCCTGAGCCGGTATCCATCTATGTTGAACAGCGCGCTTTTGCGCCCGTCGACGCTTCGAAGCGCCGAATCGTCCAGCTCTATCGCAACGATATCTCTCGTTTTGCAACCGGTTACGAATTCAAAGTCGTCTCCGTACTCGATGGCATCCCGGGTCAGCTCTCTAGGCACGAAAAACGATTCAAGCTTTCCTCACTTGATAAAAACGCACGCATGCGCACCTACGAAGAAGCCTTCTTTTGGCTGGCAGACGCGCGAATTGCCAATATCTGCTATGCCGCAAGCGAACCGAGCGTGGGCCTTTCACTCAGCATGGAGCAAACGGCCCTCAAGTGCTACATGGCAGACACCGGCCTGCTTGTAACGCTTGCCTTCTCTGACAACAACGATACCGATGAAGACGTTTATAGGGCCGTGCTTCGCGGCGACATCGGATTGAACGAAGGAATGCTTACCGAAAACTACGTTGCCCAATCTCTAAAGGCCAATGGACACAGGCTCTTCTTTTATTCCCAAAGCGGAAAGAAGGAGGGGGAGGAGCGCATGGAAATCGACTTCCTCGTTACCCGACCCTATGTCAATGCCGCCGGAAAGCCGCGCATCAGCCCCATCGAAGTTAAGTCGCCACGCAGATATGGAACCATCTCCCTCGACCGATTCCGCGCGCGCTTTAACAAGAAGATTGGGATGGCTTACGTGTTGCACCCTAAACAACTCGAGTGGGATGCCGAAGCGCAGCTGGCACATCTTCCGTTGTATATGGCTTTTTGCTTGTAGAGACCTCTCTACGAATGGATGCCGTGAGAGACGCAGGCCTCACTCGCTTGCCTTTGCTTGGTCCCACAGGTCGTTGAGTTGAGCGGTTGAGCAGGCGGCAAGGTCATCGCCCGCCTCGTGCACGGCGGCCTCCATCGCAGCCCAGCGACGGCGAAACTTGGTCGTGCTCGCGCGCAGGGCGCTCTCGGCGTCGATACCCTCTTTGCGTGCAACGTTGACCAGGGCAAAGAGCAGGTCGCCAAACTCCATCTCGCGCTCGGGCGAGCCGGGCTTCTCGGCCTCAAACTCAACACGCTCCTCGGCGACCTCGTCCCACACATCCTGGACCGTCTCCCATTCAAAGCCCACGGCCGCTGCCTTGCGCGACACCTTCTGCGCCTGCATCAGCGCCGGCAGATGCGTGGGCACGCCGTCGAGCAGGCCCTCGGGCGCAGCCTCGCCTGCTGCCACGGCCTTGTCCTTGGCGGCCTTCTCGGCAAGCTTGACCTCGTCCCAGATCTTGAGCACCTCGTCGGAGCTATCGGCATTCGCATCGCCAAACACGTGTGGGTGGCGGCGGATGAGCTTGGCGTCGATATCGCGCGCCACATCGGCCAGCGTAAACTCGCCGGCGTCCGCCGCAATCTGCGCATGCAGTACTACCTGCATGAGCACATCGCCCAGCTCCTCGCGCAGATGCGTGGCATCATCGGCCTCGATGCAATCGAGCGCCTCGTAGGCTTCCTCGATCATGTTTTTGCCGATGCTGCGGTGCGTCTGCTCGCGGTCCCACGGGCAGCCGTCGGGCTGACGCAGGCGCCAGATGGTCTGCACCAGATGCTGCAGCTCGGCCGACGCGTCGACCAGCGTGGACAGGTCGCGCGAGCCCTCGGCATTTTGCTGAGCCATATGCTGCGCCATGGTTATTCCTCCTCCATGATCACGTGGCGAAACGCGCCGCCCTCGTAAATGCCGTAGCTGTGCGATCCGTCCTTGGGGATGCTCACGCTGCCGGGGTTGAAGAGCCACAGGCCCGGGTGCGCGGCGCTTTCCTCGTTGACCTTGATGTGCGTGTGGCCGTAGACGAGCGCGGAGCCCTCGGGCAGCGCGGGCGCATGGTCGACGCTGTTGTGCATGCCGGCGCCAAAGACGTGGCCGTGCGTCAGGAACAGCTCGCGACCGGTCTCGTCGAACAGCGTGGCGTAGTCGGCCATGACGGGGAAGTCGAGCACCATCTGGTCGACCTCGGCGTCGCAGTTGCCGCGCACCGCGATGATGCGGTCGGCCAGGGCGTTGAGCAGCGGAATCACACGCTTGGGGACGTAGTCGCGCGGCAGGTCGTTGCGCGGACCGTGGTAGAGCAGGTCGCCCAGCAGGACGATGCGGTCGGGCTGCTCGGACTCGATGGCGGCGACCAGGCGCTCAGTCCAATATGCCGAACCGTGGATGTCGGAAGCGATGAGGTATTTCATGGGAAGTCCTTTCGGATGGGGTTGATGTGGCCGTACCACCGGCCGCGCTATTCAAATCGCAGTGCCGCGCTCTGGGCCGCCTGCATCACGCGCTGGAGCGGCACGTTGTGCTCGCGGGCAAGGCGGGAGCAGTCTTCGTACTCGGGCGCCGCACGCTCACTACCGTCGGGCAGGGTCGCCACCTTGACGGACACCTCGCCCCATGGCGTCGTTACGCGCTCAAAGCGGCGTGGTAGGCAAACGCGCTCCATAACCTGGCG
>URDE01000021.1:0-25651 GCA_900546525.1 uncultured Collinsella sp. | reverse complement strand
CGACTTCTACACCTTCTGCCGCCTGGACAGCTTGGACGCCGTGGTGTGCGAGCCGGGTATCGCCGCTGAGGACCGCGCCGCCATCGAGGAGCACACGCAGGTCATTTGCTAGCTATCGCTACGGGATTGCCAACAGGCGATGCGGGAGGACTTTTACCTCCTGTCATTGTGGGAACCAGCGCGTCAGCGCTACGCGATATGACGCGCAAATGAGGACTCCACTATCAAATCGTCTCAACCTGTAACAGGTAGGGGTGAAATTACCAACCAGATGTTACAGATTGAGATTTTTGACTCGACCTATTCCGTTTGTCTCGATCTGTAACAGCTAGGACCGTTAAATTCAGCTAGATGTTACAGATTTAGATTGGGGGCATTGGCCTGCGCATTCATCTCAATCTGTAACATATAGACGTCCAAAACCGGTCCTAGTGTTACCGATTGAGACAATTCGGCGGGGTCTACCTTGTTTGTCTCGATCTGCAACGGTTAGGACTTAAAAACTCGGCTGCGTGTTACAGATCGAGACAAAAGAAAAAGAACATTAGGACTTGAAAATAAAGTTTTGATAAGGGATTCGCCCAGTTAAGACGGTGCGGCAGACAATTGAGATTAGTTTGCCTCCGGAGTCGTAAGCATAATGAGTCAGTTCGATGACCGGAAGTTTTGCAACACCATAATTACTGGCTTCGGAATCGCTAAGCTGACGTGCTCTATAGCTTTCCCTAACAGATTGGATAGACTTGGACAAGTCGTCCATGATTCTGCTAAATGCCTGAAAATCTAACTGGTTATTCGGAACGCGCGACTTTGAAATGAAGAACGTATCAGCGCCTATGAAGCTGCCTTCAAGTTCGTAGGTCAATTCAAGACGCTGAATTTCATCGCGACTTTGACATCCAAATTGTTGGAGCATCATTACGGAAATTGGACGACCTGATGTGAGGTCGCCGAAATGTTTGGTGATGGCATCCGGATCAACGCCATCGCAATGGCTTGCAAAGTCAAAGTCTAAAAGTGAATTGAGCTCGCTAACGCGTTTCGGTGCAACAAACGATCCCTTACCTTGGATTCGATAGATACTTCCACGACGCTCCAGCTCACTCATGGCAAGTCGGACGGTTGTTCTGCTTACGGCGTATTCATCGCAGAGTTCCATTTCTGTTGGAAGTTTATCGTCTGCTTGATATTCATCGACGATCTGCTTGAGCAGCGCGTCGGTGAGCTGTAAATAGAGTGGCCGTTTTTCGTGTGTATCGAGCATTAGAGCCTCAGTTTGCATGTTGGTTATACCTGATGGTTGCCTCAGTCGGGATGTAACGTGGGCAAGGTAACCTTAACGTATCACAGAGCGGCTCAGCATGACGATCTGATGCCTGTATCCACGAAGGGCTTGCCCGAGCGTGAAGATATTCTGGGGCAGGCAAATACCGTTCATGGAGTCCCCGATATGTTGGAGGTCAGCGCCGGCTGCTTTTGCTGCAAGGCCTATTTTCTTAATGGTCTCGCTGTCGCAGGAGTCTTGACTCGTCCCGTTCGCCGCCATGACGAGAACCTTCTCTTCAATTGACTTGCCTACGTTGTGGGATCGTACAAAGTCTACGATGGCGCGCAGGTCTGCTTCTTGGAAGCAAGGGACGGTGTAGGGGGCTGGCACGAGAAGGATATCGACGCCGAGGTCAACAAACTTGCGCGCAATTTCGAGCGTCATGACAGGTTCCGCAACGCCCGCTCCATGCATTTTTCCGGCTATGACCAGGCCATTGAAATGCTCTTTGGAGAGTTTAATCGAATGGGCGATTGCATCGTTGGAGACGCCAGTTCCAGGGTTGCCCGTCAGGCAGATAAAATCAAATCCGAGTTCGTTAGCCTTTTCTAAGGTCTTGGGAGAGACGCGACGACCCATGGGGATTTCCGTTCGGGATTCAGACATCTCTGCCTCGTTATCAACTGGCTCCAGATTGACGCCAATGGGCCTTCCGCATGCTCGCTTCACCCAAGTGACCGGGTTTTCAGTGAGTTCATCTGGAATGCCGGCAATCACTGGATTGAACACATCGAGCGCGTTAAACAGAAGCAGGTCGGCACCTGCGGCACGTTCGATTTCGGCATTAGTAACGCCGCCGAGAAATTGGGAAGAGGGTACGTTTTCCGCCATGATGGTACGTCCCTCGGAAGCCAGAATTGCCTGCTTTAGATCCATGGGTGACGTGGCGGCAAAATCGGATGCGGACATGTTCAGCAATCGTTTGTGCATTGTTACTTCCTTTGACTAGAACGACAGGCTTGTGACATTGTCTCTAATATTGTTACAACAATATATTTAATATGTTATATCCAATCGGTAAACGGTTACAAACTTATTGTAATGCTCCGAAAAAATAGCCTTTAGCTGGACAAATCTAAAAATACGCAACTACCGTTCACCGAATAAAGATTTGAATTCTTGACATATCGACAAAGCGGAAAAAGAATTGGTTATGACAAATCGCGCAAATGATATTACATTTCGCACGAGAACGTATTCACTTACGATAAGCGGATACAAACTGGGACGACGACGGTTGAGTCCGGATAAATCGTTGTGTGCCCGGCAATCATGAAAGGATGCTTTATGGACGCTATCGTCAAATTCCTTGAAAAACACCAGGCTCTCTTCGACAAAATCTCAAAGAACATTTATCTGGTGGCGATTAAGGATGGCTTTCTCTCGAATATGCCAATCGTGCTGTTCTCGAGCCTGTTCCTTCTTCTTTCGACGCTCCCTGCCTATGTAGGCATCACGCTTCCGTCTGAGGTGCTGGATTTCTTTAATAAAATCTATGCATATACCATGGGGCTTCTTGGCATTATGGTGGCCGGTACCACGGCGAGCTCACTTGCCATGTCGATGAACCGCCGCATGCCTTCGGGCAAATCTCTCAACCCCACTTCGTGCATGGTTTGTGCCATGTGCGGCATGTTCTTGCTATCGGTGACGAATGATGTTGTCTCGATTGGCGGAGCAGATACATCTGTTTTTGAAACCGGCTATATGGGAACCAAGGGTTTTCTCGCTGCGTTCGTATCCGCGTTCTTGACTGTTAATATCTATAAGGTGTGCATTAGCCATAATGTGACGATCAAGCTCCCCAAAGAGGTCCCTGGCGCTATTGCACAGAGTTTTCGCGATATCTTTGCATTTGGGTTTTCAATCATTGCGTGCGCCGTTATCGATCTCGCGAGCCGTACGCTGCTCGCTGTGCCGTTCGCCAATTTGGTATCTGCTCTAATCTCGCCGCTGTTCTCCGCGGTCGACACCTATCCTGGCATGGCGCTTATCGAAGGCGCGGTCGCACTTTTCCAATTTATGGGTATTCACGGTGCTTCGGTTGTCATGAGTCCGATCAATGCTGCGCTCTACGGCAATACCGTTACCAATCTTGAGGTTTTCCAAGCAGGTGGACACCCGTCAATTGCTCTCACGCAGGACTTTACAAGCTTCATCGGCGGTCTGGGCGGTTCTGGTTGCACGTTCATCGTTCCTATTATCCTGATCATGTTTATGCGTTCCAAGCAGCTTAAAGCCATGGGCAAGGCATCGATTATCCCGGTGATTTTTGGAGTTAACGAGCCCGTTCTCTTCGGTATGCCGATTGTTCTCAATCCCTATATGTTCGTGCCCTTCCTAGCGGCTCCTATGGTCAACGCCATAATCGGTAAGTTTTTCATTGACGTAATTGGAATGAACGCCCCCATGTATACCATGCCGTGGGCGCTTCCCGGCCCAATCGGTGCATTTCTCACCACAGGTCTTGATCTACGTTCTCTTGTATTGATGGCAGTGCTGTTGGTCGTTGACTTTGTGATTTACTATCCGTTCTGCAAGGCGTATGACCATCAGCTTTGTTTGGAGGAGTCCGCAAAGGAAGCTGCAGGAACCTCGGATGCAGATGCTATTGCCGCACAAGAAAATGCGGCAAAAGCTCTGGAGGCGGTAAAGAGCAAGGCGGAGCAGATCCGCGTGCTTGTGCTTTGCCAAGGTGCCGGCACTTCGACTCTCTTGGCAAATGCTCTTCGCGAAGGTGCCGCTGCTAAGGGTATTGATCTGGTTTCTCAGTCCGGTGCGTACGGAAGCCACTATGAGACGATGAATCAGTACAACGTGATTGTTCTGGCGCCCCAGGCACGCATGTACTATGACGCTATGAAGGCCGATACCGATCGCCTTGGAATTAAACTGCTCACCACAAGGGGCAAGCAGTATATCGACCTTACCAACGATCCCGAAGGTGCAATTGACTGGATCGTTCAGGAGCTGGCCAAATAGTGGATGCACTCCATCGTTGATTCGTCGGTGTATAGTACGGCCCCGCAGCTTATTGAGCTGCGGGGCCGTATTTCGTTGAGTATCTAATTGAGACAATGAGCGCAACCGTCGTGAGATCGCATTGGCGCTCTCTGAGTCACCGACAAGCTGCCTTCCATCTATGTAACCAGTTCGCTTTCGGCCTTTAGCCTGCTCGAGGCGCGCGAGGATTGCGAGCTGTGCCTGGTGGGCGGCATGTACCGCCGCCGCACCGCCGCCTTTGTGGGGCCCACGGCCGAGGATACCCTGCGCGCACTAGGGATTGACACGGCGTTTATCGGTGCCAACGGCATTCTGGACGGCGACGTGTCCACGTCTAACATGGAAGAGGGCCGCATCCAGCAGCTCGCCTTTAGCAAGGCCGACTCGCGCTGTCTGATTGCCGACTCCAGCAAGATCGTCAAGCGCGACTTCTACACCTTCTGCCGCCTGGACAATTTGAACGCCGTGGTGTGCGAGCCGGGTATTACCGCCGAGGACCGCACTGCCATTGAGGAACACACACAGGTCATTTGCTAGCTAACGCTGCAGGCGATACTTCTGCCCCCTGCCGGCGCGGGGATTATCGCTTCAATATGACGTGCAGAATGACACGTATAAGTAAAAACACCATTTGTGCGTCAAATTTGATGACGCGTAAAAATTTGCGCGTCATTTCACGCGTCAACGTGACGCGATATGACACGCAAATGCGCTCGGGCCAAGTATTCAGCTTGTGGGCTAGACCAGGCGGGCGTAGTCCTGTGACTGATGAAAGATGTGGGCGATATAGATTGTTTCGTGCTCAAACTTGTAAAGGCACACGTAGTTATTGACGGGAAACGATCGGTAATTACGTGCCGCCAGCTCTTGCATGTGTGAGAGGGGACGTAGGAGCGGCTGCTCGCGAAGCAGATCAAGCTGATATTCAAACTCAGCGACAAAATTGCCTGCTGCACGCGGATTCTTAAGGATTTGAGCAAGGTATCCAACAATACTCTCGTACTCATATCGCGCGCTTTTGAGGATTACGACGTTATAGGTCATATTTGTCTCGTATCGAAGCCGCGAAGGATTCGTAATCGCTGTAGTCGCCTTGCGATATTTCGTCTTCTGCCAACATCATACGAGACAGCAGTTTTGCCTTGGCGATTTCTTCTTGCATGAGGCGATACTGGTCGCTGCTGATGCAGTGCATGGCCTCGTAGCCGTTCTTAGTTACGGTGACATCGCGCTCAGACTCAACAAGCGTAGTGAATGCAGCAGTGTCCTTCATATCTCGGACGGGCACACAAGCTGACATGGGTACCTCCTTTGCGTTGGGACACAATTGTACCACGGTGTGTCCATGCGGACGATACCGTCGAATCGTCTCAATCTGTAACAGGTAGGCGGCCAAAAGCGGGTCAGACGTTACAGATCGAGATTTTGTCTATCCAGCCATCACCTTTGTCTTGATCTGTAACACTTAGACGGCTAAAAGCGAGTTAGATGTTACAGATCGAGACGAATGATCCGCTCGGGCTCACCAAAAACAAAAAGGCCGCATGCGAACCCGTGGAGGGATTCGCATGCGGCCGACAGGGGGTATGCGGCAAAAGTTAGGCCATAAGCAGGCCGGTCTCCGCGACGTTCTTGTACCAGTACGCGCTCGCCTTGGGATAGCGCTTCTGGGTCTCAAAGTCGATGTAGAACAGGCCATAGCGCTTGTTGTAGCCGTTGGTCCAGGAGAACTGGTCCTGCAGCGACCACACGAAGTAACCGTCGACGTTCACGCCGCCGTCGATTGCCTTGAGGATCCATGCAAGATGCTGGCGCATATAGTCGATGCGAGGGGCGTCGTCGATAAAGCCGTCCTCGAAGTCGTCCTTATAGCCCATGCCGTTCTCGGTGATGTAGATCTTCTTGTAGTTGGGGTAATCGTTCTTAATACGGAGCAGCAGATCGTACAGGCCCTCGGGATAGATGATCCAGTCCCAATCGGTGGTGGGTACGCCTTCGCGCACGCATGACTCGCCCACGCCCTTGAGGAACCAGCGCGAGGAGCCCTTGTCGCCGGTGCCATTGTGATTGATGTCGTTTTCGCCCTCGGCGGCACGCAGGAACTGGCACTTGTAGGTATTGACGCCCAGGCAATCGTTGTAGGGGAGCGCGGCGGTCAGCGCGGCGATGTCCTCGTCGCGGACGTCGAGCTCGCCGCCGGCGATATGGGCCAGCTTGGTTGCGGCTTCCATGGTGTCGGCTGCATAGTGGCCGCGGAAAGTGGCGTCGAGCACCCAGCGGTTGTTGATGACGTCGGCCATGCGGGCGGCCTCGCAGTCGGCAGCGCTGTTGGGATCGAGGGGATACTTGGGCTCCAGGTTCTGGACAATGCCGATCTCGCCCTCAAAGCCGCCCTCATGGAAGGCGACGACAGCCTTGGCGTGGGCCACCATCATGTTGTGCATGAGCTGGAAGGCCTTGTCCAGGCGGTACTTCTCGCCGTGCGGCCAGTTGCCGACGATAAAGCTGCCCTCGGCGGTCGCGGGAATCTCGTTAAAGGTGAACCAGTGCTTGACCTCGGTGAACTCGGCAAAGCAGAACTTGGCGTACTCGACAAAGGCGTCGATCGTCGTGCGCGTCAGGAAGCCCTCGCCGCCGTTCTGGTAAAAGGCCTCGGGCGTATCGAAGTGGTCGAGCGTGACATAGGGGATAACGCCGGCTTTATTGCAGGTAGCAAAGAGCTCGTGATAGAAGGCAACGCCCTCGGGGTTAATCTCGCCAGTGCCGTTGGGGAAGATACGGCTCCAAGCGATGGAGACGCGAATACCGTTGATGCCGAAGCGCTGGCACAGGTCGATATCGACCGGGTACTTGTTGTAGAAATCGCTTGCGGGGTCGGGGGAGAAGCGACCCTGAGCAGCCAGGAAATCGTCCCAGGGCACTTTGCCCTTGCCGTGCGTACGGGTCTCGCCCTCAACCTGGTAAGCAGCGGTGGCGCCGCCAAACACAAAGCCGTCGGGGAACTGCATGGGGTTGGTCATGAGTCATCCTTTCTGTGGGATTCGAATAGGGAGAGGTGCCCGAACTGGGGATCCGGGCACCAACAGAGGGAGGAACCTAGTCGAGGTTCTCGCGGAGCCACTTGATGGCGCCAGCGGGGTCACGAGTAAGGTCGATATATTCCTTACCGCGGGGAGCGAGCAGCTTAATGCCCAGACGATCGGTGTCGGCCTTCATGTCGTTGTAGTAGCTACGAACCTGCGGGGCGAGCACGATGACGTCGTACTGATCCATGATGGCAGTGTGCTGACCATAGGCGCCTGCGGAGGAAGCGATGTTCTCTCCGGTCTGTGCCGCACCTTCCTTGATGGCGTTGGCGAGCATGGCAGAGGTGCCGGCGCCGGCGCACAGGACGAGGACCTTCAGACCGTCGACATCCTTCTTGGCGGATGTGTCGGCGGCGGGCTCGGGCTGATCGGCGACAGGCTTGCTGTCGGCGGCAGCGGCGGTCGGCTCGACGGAAGCGGTAGTCTGCTCGACAGCGGGCGCAGGGGCGTTGGCGGCGATGGAAGCGGCGCCATTGGACTCAAGACCCAGCTCGGCGGCGCGCTCGGCCTCCTGGTCGCAGAGCAGCTTATCGTATGCCTTTAAGAACGGCAGGTAGATGATGGCGTCCAGCAAGATGATGATCGCGACAAATACCAGGGCAATAAGCTGGAAGTTCGTGGTGATGAAGATGCCGATGGGGGCGGGGGTGGCCCAAGGCACCACGAAGGAGAAGCCGTTCATGCCCACGTTATCGATAAAGAACTTGGCAACACTCACGTTGACGCAGCCGGCGGCAACAAAGGGGATGAGCATGTAGGGGTTAAGGATCATCGGCGCGCCAAAGAGCAGCGGCTCGTTGACAGCAAAGGCAACAGGAACAATCGAGGCCTTACCGACGGCTTTGAGCTGCTTGGACTTCATAAAGAGAATCAGCAGAAGCGGCACGATGAAGGTGGCGCCGGTGCCGCCGAACTCACCCACGAGCGACATGTTAAAGGTGAGGGAGTGGGCGGGGTGGCCACCGGCCAGCAGAACCTGCAGGTTCTCGGCCTGGTTGGCAAGACGGATGGGGTCGATGCCCGGCTGGACGATCGAGGGGCCGTGGACACCGATGAACCAGAAGAACGCGGTGGCTGCCTGGATAAGGATAAGGCCAGGATAGGTTTCTGCTGCAGTGAAGAGCGGGGAGAGCAGCTTGATGAGCAGCTCGGAGAACGGAACGCCCATGAGGTTGCGCACGACGACATCGATGATGCCGCAGATGATGACAGCGCCACCGAAGGGGATGATGTCGCGGAAGTTCTGAGCGATGGCGCCCGGAACCTCCTTGGGCAGCTTAATGGTCAGATCGCGCGAGACGCAGAACTTATAAACCCACACGGTAATGAATGCGGCGATATAGGCCGAGAACAGACCGCGCGTACCCATGCTAGTGCAATCGAAGACCGAAAGCTCGGAGCCGTTGAACTTGGTGGTGAACTGCGTAACAGCAAGCAGCAGCATGCTGCACTGGGCGGCCACCATGGTGGAGCCGTCGTTGAGCACCTTGCCGGCGGGCATGCGACGGTTCATGGAAGCCGTGAAGTTCTTGGCGGTGGTGCCGGCAACCATGATGCCCATGACGCCCATGGTGAAGTTGTACAGCTTATTGCACCAGTCGATGAGCGGCTGGGGCAGCGTGATGCCGACTACGCCGGGAAGGGTGGCAATGAGCAGAAAGATCGAAGAGGTGAGGACGATGGGCATGCACCCAAGGAATCCGTCCTTAATAGCCTGGAGGTAGATGTTCCTCGAGATCTTCTCAAAGAACGGCTGATGCTTTTCGAGCATCTTTACGATGGCGTCCATAGAGCTCCTTTGCTACTTGATGCGCGATGCATGTGGATGGAACTGGTCGTCGATGGATGGTCAGGACTGCCCGGAAACCTTCCTGCTTAAGGAAGGCATTGCGAAATGACAACGTTGTCATTTCGTTAATGACAACGTAAGACATTTTTGGAAGAGCAACAAGGATATACGGGTGAGCGGTCGATATTGTCCGGTAAACGGTTGATTTATCAGTCAGGCAGGTAGTGTATGCTAGAACGCAAAAAACAAGCGATAGAGAACCGAGTGGAGAAGCAGTGGCAACGATGGACAAGAAAAATGTCTCAATGAATGATGTGGCGATTGCCGCTGGTGTTTCTCTCAAGACGGTTTCGCGCGTGATCAACGAGCCCGATAGCGTGCGAGAGTCGACACGCGATAAGGTTCATTCGGCCATGGAGGCGCTCGGGTTTCGAGCCAACTTTGCCGCGCGTTCGCTCAAGTTAGGCCGTTACGGGTGCATCGGCGTCGTGCTGTTTCACTTGTCGGGCGGTGCCGTGGACATGATTGACGGTATCGCCGATGCCGCCGAAGAACGCGGCTTTGCGCTCACGATGATCAAAAAGCGGGCAGGGGAGAAGATGACCCTTGTCGATGCGGCGCGTAGGATGTCGCAGCTGCCTGTTGATGGCATGATCTTCAACCTGCGTCAGATGGTCGATGACTTTGATACCTTTGAGGCACCGAAAGACCTCAAGACGGTGATTATCACACCGATGGAACATCCTACCTGCTCCACCGTCAGTGACGACCAAGAGGGCGGCGCGCGCATGGCGTGCGAGTACTTCTTGAATCACGGGCACAAGAACGTGTACTTCGTCTCTGGTAAGAAAGAAGCGCTGTCGAGCCAGTGCCGTATGAAAGGTTGGCGAGCGGCACTCGAGGCGCATGGCATTGAGCCGCCCGAGCCTCTGCAAGGCGATTGGAATGCGGATAGTGGCTATGCCGCGGGCCTTGTGCTTGCCGATAAACCCGATTGCACGGCGGTCCTCGCTGCTAACGACTGCATGGCAAACGGCGTGATGATGGCTCTACGTGACAAGGGTCTGAGTGTGCCCGATGATGTGTCCGTGATCGGCTTCGACGATGAGCTCTACAAGACGATTCCCAACTCGATTCTGACGTCGGTGAAGTTTCGCCACCGCGAGCTGGGCATCCGTGCGCTTAACGAGGTCGTCGCGGGTCTGGAAGCCCCGAGCTCCAGAAGCCGTACGCTCGTCTCGGGCGTGTTGGTCGAGCGTTCCAGCGTAAAGGACTTGCGGGCGTAGACGTGCTCGGCCTATTCCGTTTGTCTCAATCTGTAACAGCTAGGACCCAAGAACTCGGCTAGATGTTACGGATCGAGATTTTTGGCCCGGCTTATTCCGTTTGTCGCGATCTGTAACAACTAGACGGTCAAAAGTGGTCTACATGTTACAGATTGAGATTTTCGGCTTGGCCTGTGCGTTCATCTCGATCTGTAACAGCTAGGACCGAAAAACTCGGCTAGATGTTACAGATTGAGATGAACAGGAGGACGGGTGCGGTCTAAACAAAATGGCCCGCGCATCACACATCGATGCACGGGCCATTTATTGTCTGCAAGCGGCAGGTGGTGTCAGCGTCTTATGCCTCGAGGTTTTCCTCGATCCAGGCGACGGCACCCTTGGGATCCTTAGTGAGGTCGATGTACTGTTTGCCCTTGGGCGACAGCAGCGTGATGCCCAGGCGGTCGGTGTCGGCCTTCATCTCGTTGTAATAGGTGCGAACCTGCGGAGCCAGGACGATGACGTTGTACTGGTCCATGATGGCGTAGTGGCTGCCGTATGCACCGGCGTTGGCGGTAATGTCGATGCCCAGCTCGTCGGCGCCTTCCTTAAGCGCGTTGGCGAGCAGTGCAGAGGTGCCGGCGCCAGCGCACAGAACCAGAACCCTCAGATCCTTGCCCTTAAGGGCGGACGGAGCTGCGGAGGCCTCAGTGGCAGAAGCGGTCTCGACAACAGGAGCCTCAACGGCGGGGGCGGCAGCGGTCTTGACGGCCTTGGTCTCCTCGGCCTCTTCTTCGGCCAGGGTCTCGGCCTCCTGCTTGCACAGGACGTTGTCGTAGGCCTTGCAGAACGGGTAGTAGATCAAGAAGTCAACGACCAGCAGGACGACAACCAGGACCAGAGAGATCGGCTGGAAGTTGGTGTCGATGAAGGTGCCGATCGGTCCGGGGAGTGCCCACGGCATGGCATAGATAAAGCCGTTCATGCCCAAAAAGTCGATGAAGAACTTACCAATGAGGACGTTGGCCACGGGGGCAAACAGGAACGGGATCAGGAAGTACGGGTTGAGGATGATGGGCGCGGCGAACAGCAGCGGCTCGTTGACGGCGAACATCACGGGCACGACAGAGGCTTTGCCGACGGCCTTGAGCTGCTTGGAGCGCATAAAGAGCAGGAAGATGATCGGGACAATGAACGTGGCGCCGGTGCCGCCGAGTTCGCCGATGTAGTTACCGAAGTTTTCGGTCAGGGCGAGGGCGGGGTGACCGCCGGCCTGCAGCGTGGCGAGGTTGGTGGTGATGTTGCCAAACAGCGCGGCGTTGAGGGCAGGCTTAACGACCGAGGGGCCGTGGATGCCCATGAACCAGAACAGCGGGATCATGAACCAGATGAGGGCGAGGCCGGCGTAGGAATCGGCAGCGGCGAACAGCGGGCTCACCAGCGTGGAGATGACGTTGGCAAACGGGACGGCCAAGCAGGTGCGGCAGATAACGTCGATGACGGCGACAAACAGGATGGAGAAGCTGAAGGCGAAGATGTCGCGGAAGTTCTGGGCGATGGCGCCGGGGACTTCTTTGGGCAGCTTGATGGTGATGTCTCGCTTAATGCAGAAGGCATAGATGTTGACCGTGGCAAATGCGGCGACAAAGGAGCTCAGCAGGCCCTTGGTGCCCATGTTGTCGGTAAAGAACACCGAGACATCGGCGCCGTCGATCTTGGCACTCGTCTGGGTAACGGCCAAGATGAGCATAGCGCACATGGCGGCGACCATGGTGCTCGTGGCGTTGATGGCCTTGCCGGCAGGCATGCGGCGGTTCTTGGAGCCGGTCAGCGCGCTTGCGGTGGTGCCGGCGACCATGATGCCCACGACGCCCATCGTGAAGTTGTAAACCTTGTTGCAGAAGTTCACGACGTCGACGTTCCACCAGTCGGGCAGCGTAAAGCCGCCGACCGTGGCGACAACGCCCGGCAGGGTCGAAATAAGCAGGAAGACAGAAGAAGACAGGATGATGGGCATTGCTGCCAAAAAGCCGTCTTTAATGGCCTGAAGGTAGATGTTCTTAGAGACCTTGTCGAAGTACGGCTGACCTTTCTCCAAGAACTTAACGATCGATTCCATAGTTCACGCTCCTCTTTGCATGAAATCTTAATGGCATGGACGTTGAAAACCTATATGGTCTCCCGCTTGCTAAAAGCCCGGGTGCAGGCGGGGTCGGTCCCAGGGGGAGAGAGGGGAGCGGCTGGGTTTGTATCGCATAGGGCCGCTCCCTTCTCGGGGGAAAGCGAGGCGATGCGCTACTGCGCGTCCGCCATAGTGTCGGCGAGCTCCTTGTACCAGAGTGCCGACTGCTTGATGTAGCGTTTTTGCGTGTCGAAGTCGATGTAGAACAGGCCATAGCGCTTGTTATAGCCGTTGGTCCAGGAGAACTGGTCCTGCAGCGACCACACAAAGTAGCCGTCGACGTTCACGCCGCCGTCGATTGCCTTGAGGATCCATGCGAGATGCTGACGCATGTAGTCGATGCGAGGGGCGTCGTCGATAAAGCCGTCCTCGAAGTCGTCCTTATAGCCCATGCCGTTCTCGGTGATGTAGATCTTCTTGTAGTTGGGGTAATCGTTCTTAATACGGAGCAGCAGATCGTACAGGCCCTCGGGATAGATGATCCAGTCCCAATCGGTGGTGGGTACGCCTTCGCGCACGCATGACTCGCCCACGCCCTTGAGGAACCAGCGCGAGGAGCCCTTGTCGCCGGTGCCATTGTGATTGATGTCGTTTTCGCCCTCGGCGGCACGCAGGAACTGGCACTTGTAGGTATTGACGCCCAGGCAATCGTTGTAGGGGAGCGCGGCGGTCAGCGCGGCGATGTCCTCGTCGCGGACGTCGAGCTCGCCGCCGGCGATATGGGCCAGCTTGGTTGCGGCTTCCATGGTGTCGGCTGCATAGTGGCCGCGGAAAGTGGCGTCGAGCACCCAGCGGTTGTTGATGACGTCGGCCATGCGGGCGGCCTCGCAGTCGGCAGCGCTGTTGGGATCGAGGGGATACTTGGGCTCCAGGTTCTGGACAATGCCGATCTCGCCCTCAAAGCCGCCCTCATGGAAGGCGACGACAGCCTTGGCGTGGGCCACCATCATGTTGTGCATGAGCTGGAAGGCCTTGTCCAGGCGGTACTTCTCGCCGTGCGGCCAGTTGCCGACGATAAAGCTGCCCTCGGCGGTCGCGGGAATCTCGTTAAAGGTGAACCAGTGCTTGACCTCGGTGAACTCGGCAAAGCAGAACTTGGCGTACTCGACAAAGGCGTCGATCGTCGTGCGCGTCAGGAAGCCCTCGCCGCCGTTCTGGTAAAAGGCCTCGGGCGTATCGAAGTGGTCGAGCGTGACATAGGGGATAACGCCGGCTTTATTGCAGGTAGCAAAGAGCTCGTGATAGAAGGCAACGCCCTCGGGGTTAATCTCGCCAGTGCCGTTGGGGAAGATACGGCTCCAAGCGATGGAGACGCGAATACCGTTGATGCCGAAGCGCTGGCACAGGTCGATATCGACCGGGTACTTGTTGTAGAAATCGCTTGCGGGGTCGGGGGAGAAGCGACCCTGAGCAGCCAGGAAATCGTCCCAGGGCACTTTGCCCTTGCCGTGCGTACGGGTCTCGCCCTCAACCTGGTAAGCAGCGGTGGCGCCGCCAAACACAAAGCCGTCGGGGAACTGCATGGGGTTGGTCATGAGTCATCCTTTCTGTGGGATTCGAATAGGGAGAGGTGCCCGAACTGGGGATCCGGGCACCAACAGAGGGAGGAACCTAGTCGAGGTTCTCGCGGAGCCACTTGATGGCGCCAGCGGGGTCACGAGTAAGGTCGATATATTCCTTACCGCGGGGAGCGAGCAGCTTAATGCCCAGACGATCGGTGTCGGCCTTCATGTCGTTGTAGTAGCTACGAACCTGCGGGGCGAGCACGATGACGTCGTACTGATCCATGATGGCAGTGTGCTGACCATAGGCGCCTGCGGAGGAAGCGATGTTCTCTCCGGTCTGTGCCGCACCTTCCTTGATGGCGTTGGCGAGCATGGCAGAGGTGCCGGCGCCGGCGCACAGGACGAGGACCTTCAGACCGTCGACATCCTTCTTGGCGGATGTGTCGGCGGCGGGCTCGGGCTGATCGGCGACAGGCTTGCTGTCGGCGGCAGCGGCGGTCGGCTCGACGGAAGCGGTAGTCTGCTCGACAGCGGGCGCAGGGGCGTTGGCGGCGATGGAAGCGGCGCCATTGGACTCAAGACCCAGCTCGGCGGCGCGCTCGGCCTCCTGGTCGCAGAGCAGCTTATCGTATGCCTTTAAGAACGGCAGGTAGATGATGGCGTCCAGCAAGATGATGATCGCGACAAATACCAGGGCAATAAGCTGGAAGTTCGTGGTGATGAAGATGCCGATGGGGGCGGGGGTGGCCCAAGGCACCACGAAGGAGAAGCCGTTCATGCCCACGTTATCGATAAAGAACTTGGCAACACTCACGTTGACGCAGCCGGCGGCAACAAAGGGGATGAGCATGTAGGGGTTAAGGATCATCGGCGCGCCAAAGAGCAGCGGCTCGTTGACAGCAAAGGCAACAGGAACAATCGAGGCCTTACCGACGGCTTTGAGCTGCTTGGACTTCATAAAGAGAATCAGCAGAAGCGGCACGATGAAGGTGGCGCCGGTGCCGCCGAACTCACCCACGAGCGACATGTTAAAGGTGAGGGAGTGGGCGGGGTGGCCACCGGCCAGCAGAACCTGCAGGTTCTCGGCCTGGTTGGCAAGACGGATGGGGTCGATGCCCGGCTGGACGATCGAGGGGCCGTGGACACCGATGAACCAGAAGAACGCGGTGGCTGCCTGGATAAGGATAAGGCCAGGATAGGTTTCTGCTGCAGTGAAGAGCGGGGAGAGCAGCTTGATGAGCAGCTCGGAGAACGGAACGCCCATGAGGTTGCGCACGACGACATCGATGATGCCGCAGATGATGACAGCGCCACCGAAGGGGATGATGTCGCGGAAGTTCTGAGCGATGGCGCCCGGAACCTCCTTGGGCAGCTTAATGGTCAGATCGCGCGAGACGCAGAACTTATAAACCCACACGGTAATGAATGCGGCGATATAGGCCGAGAACAGACCGCGCGTACCCATGCTAGTGCAATCGAAGACCGAAAGCTCGGAGCCGTTGAACTTGGTGGTGAACTGCGTAACAGCAAGCAGCAGCATGCTGCACTGGGCGGCCACCATGGTGGAGCCGTCGTTGAGCACCTTGCCGGCGGGCATGCGACGGTTCATGGAAGCCGTGAAGTTCTTGGCGGTGGTGCCGGCAACCATGATGCCCATGACGCCCATGGTGAAGTTGTACAGCTTATTGCACCAGTCGATGAGCGGCTGGGGCAGCGTGATGCCGACTACGCCGGGAAGGGTGGCAATGAGCAGAAAGATCGAAGAGGTGAGGACGATGGGCATGCACCCAAGGAATCCGTCCTTAATAGCCTGGAGGTAGATGTTCCTCGAGATCTTCTCAAAGAACGGCTGATGCTTTTCGAGCATCTTTACGATGGCGTCCATAGAGCTCCTTTGCTACTTGATGCGCGATGCATGTGGATGGAACTGGTCGTCGATGGATGGTCAGGACTGCCCGGAAACCTTCCTGCTTAAGGAAGGCATTGCGAAATGACAACGTTGTCATTTCGTTAATGACAACGTAAGACATTTTTGGAAGAGCAACAAGGATATACGGGTGAGCGGTCGATATTGTCCGGTAAACGGTTGATTTATCAGTCAGGCAGGTAGTGTATGCTAGAACGCAAAAAACAAGCGATAGAGAACCGAGTGGAGAAGCAGTGGCAACGATGGACAAGAAAAATGTCTCAATGAATGATGTGGCGATTGCCGCTGGTGTTTCTCTCAAGACGGTTTCGCGCGTGATCAACGAGCCCGATAGCGTGCGAGAGTCGACACGCGATAAGGTTCATTCGGCCATGGAGGCGCTCGGGTTTCGAGCCAACTTTGCCGCGCGTTCGCTCAAGTTAGGCCGTTACGGGTGCATCGGCGTCGTGCTGTTTCACTTGTCGGGCGGTGCCGTGGACATGATTGACGGTATCGCCGATGCCGCCGAAGAACGCGGCTTTGCGCTCACGATGATCAAAAAGCGGGCAGGGGAGAAGATGACCCTTGTCGATGCGGCGCGTAGGATGTCGCAGCTGCCTGTTGATGGCATGATCTTCAACCTGCGTCAGATGGTCGATGACTTTGATACCTTTGAGGCACCGAAAGACCTCAAGACGGTGATTATCACACCGATGGAACATCCTACCTGCTCCACCGTCAGTGACGACCAAGAGGGCGGCGCGCGCATGGCGTGCGAGTACTTCTTGAATCACGGGCACAAGAACGTGTACTTCGTCTCTGGTAAGAAAGAAGCGCTGTCGAGCCAGTGCCGTATGAAAGGTTGGCGAGCGGCACTCGAGGCGCATGGCATTGAGCCGCCCGAGCCTCTGCAAGGCGATTGGAATGCGGATAGTGGCTATGCCGCGGGCCTTGTGCTTGCCGATAAACCCGATTGCACGGCGGTCCTCGCTGCTAACGACTGCATGGCAAACGGCGTGATGATGGCTCTACGTGACAAGGGTCTGAGTGTGCCCGATGATGTGTCCGTGATCGGCTTCGACGATGAGCTCTACAAGACGATTCCCAACTCGATTCTGACGTCGGTGAAGTTTCGCCACCGCGAGCTGGGCATCCGTGCGCTTAACGAGGTCGTCGCGGGTCTGGAAGCCCCGAGCTCCAGAAGCCGTACGCTCGTCTCGGGCGTGTTGGTCGAGCGTTCCAGCGTGAAAGACCTGCGGGCGTAGACGTGCTCGGCTCGTTCATCTCAATCTGTAACAACCAGACGTCCAAAACCGGTTTTAGTGTTACAGATTTAGACAATTCGGCCCCGCCTATTCCGTTTGTCTCGATCTGTAACAGTTAAGGGTGAAATAACCAGCTAGATGTTACAGATTGAGATATTTCTGCTCGGGCGTTCTGTTTTGTCTCGATCTGTAACAGGTAGGACCCAAAAACTCGGCTAGATGTTACAGATCGAGACAGACGTGCGACACGGTCCGCCCAAAAAAGGCCGGGGGGCGGCGCGCCGTGTGACGTGCCGCCCCCGGCTGAGAAATGGGGACAGGTTGTGTGAGCGGGCAACCCCGCCAGTCACTAGTCCAGACGACGGGTCTGCGCCACGTGCTTATACCAGTAGGCGCTTGCCTTGGGCGTGCGCTTCTGGGTTTCAAAGTCAACGTAGAAGAAGCCGTAACGCTTGTTGTAACCATTGGTCCAGGAGAACTGATCCTGCAGGCTCCACAGGAAGTAGCCACCCACGTTGACGCCCACCTCCATGGCCTTGAGCAACCAGCGCAGGTGCTGCTCGATGTAGTCGATGCGCGGCTGGTCGTCCACAAAACCGTCCTTGTAGGGGTCCTTGTAGCCCATGCCGTTCTCGGTGATGAAGATTTGCTTGTAGTTGGGGTAGCGCTGCTTAATGTAGACGAGCAGATCGAACAGGCCCTCGGGATAGATGATCCAGTCCCAGTCGGTGGTGGGGATGCCAGGCTTGTTCACATGCTCGCCAATGCCCTTAACGCGCCAGCGGCCGGTGCCCTTCTCACCCGTACCGTTGTGGTGCAGGTCGTTCTCGCCGTCGTAAGCCTTCAAGAAGCGGCACTGGTAGTTGTTAACGCCCAGGTAGTCGTTGTAGAGCGCGGCCTCGCGCATGATTTCGAGATCCTTGTCTAGGATCTCGATGGTGCCGCCCGAGACGGCAGCCAGGCGGTTGGCGCACTCGAGGGTGTCGGGGGCATAGTCGCCGCGGAAGGTGGCGTCGAGCAGAAACTGGTTCTGCAGCACGTGCTCGTTGTTGGCGGCCTTGATGTCGGCGGGGTCGTTCTCGTTGAGCGGATACTTAAACTCCAGCGACTGAATGACGCCGATTTTGCCCTTAAAACCGCCGTTGTGGAAAGCCAGCACGGCCTTGGCGTGGGCGAGCATCATGTTGTGCTCGCACTGGAAGGCCTCGGCCAGATGAGCTTTGACGCCACCGGGGAAGGTGCCCTCGATGTAGGTGTTGGAGGCGTCGGCCCAAATCTCGTTAAAGGTGAACCAGTAGGTTACCTGGTCGGCGTACTCCTTAAAGCAGAAGGTGGCAAAGTCCACAAAGGCATCGATGGTCTCGCGGTTGAGGAAGTCGCCCTTCTCAAAGAGAGTCAGCGGCGTGTCAAAGTGGTGCAGCGTGACGAACGGCTCAACGTGGTGCTTGTGGCACTCGGCGAAGAGATCGTGGTAGAACTGGACACCCTCGGGGTTGATCTCGCCGGTGCCGTTGGGGAAGATGCGGCTCCAGGCGATAGAGAGGCGAATGCCGTTGATGCCAAACTCCTCGCACAGCTTCAGGTCGACGGGGTACTGGTTGTAGAAGTCCGAAGCGGGATCGGGGGAGAAGCGCCCCTGGGCCTCCAGGAAGTCGTCCCAGGCAACCTTGCCCTTACCGTGAGTGCGGGTCTCGCCCTCTACCTGGTAGGCAGCGGTGGCGCCGCCAAAGACAAAGTCCTCGGGAAACTGCGCAGGCGGGTTGGTTACGCCAGCAGGATTAACGGACATAATGATCCAATCGTCTAGATCGAAGGGCCAGCCGGCTGTGGATGGTCGGCTGGCCCTGGGCGTTACTTACTTCGAAAGCTGTTCACTCACGAAGGCGAGAGACTTGTCGCCGTTCTGGGAGAGCTCGATGTACTGCTTTCCGCGGCAGGCGACGCACTTGTTGCCCACGCGCTCGCAGTCCTTTTGCAGGTCGGCCAGGTAGCTGGCAGCCTGCGGGGCCAGGACGACCAGGTCAAAGTCGGGGAGCATGTCCACGTGGTTGCCATATGCCTCGGCAGCGGTTTCAAGATTGATGCCGCGCTCCTTGGCAGCCTTGGCCAGCGCGTTGGCGAGCAGGCCCGAGGTACCGCCACCCTGGCAGAGCACGAGCACGCGCTTGCCGTTGAGGTCACTGGCGGTCGTTGCCTCGGTGGCGGCGGGAGCGACGTCGGACTTCACGGCCTCGGCAGCAGCGCCGGCGGCAACGCTCTTGGCGTCAGCCTTGCCCTGGAAGGCGTCGTTGAGCTTGGCGGCCTTCTCGGCGTTCTTGGCGGCGAGCTCCTCCTGGGAGATCTCGGCCTCCTCGGCGCACTTCTGGGCGTCATAGGCACGGAAGAACGGATAGTACAGAACGAAGTCGACGACCAGGATAAGGGCGAGCATCACAAAGGCGAGCGGCTGGAAGCCCAGGCCCATGATGGTGCCGATGGGCCCGGGGACGGTCCAAGGCAGGGTGTACATAAAGCCGTTCATGCCCAAGAAGTCGATAAAGATCTTGAGGATCCAGATGTTGGCGATCGGGGCAAAGACAAACGGGACAAAGAAGACGGGGTTGAGCACGATGGGCGCGGCGAACAGCAGCGGCTCGTTGACGGCAAAGCAGACGGGGACGATGGCGGCCTTACCGACGGCGCGCATCTCCTGGGACTTGGCTAGGAAGCAGAACATAAAGACCAGGACGAGCGTGGCGCCGGTGCCGCCCATGCAGACGACGAAGTACTGGGCACCCTGGGTCAGGACGGCGGAAGCGTGCTGGCCAGCCTGGAACGCAGCTAGGTTGTCGGTCATGTTGGCAACGAGAGCGGCGGCGATGGCGGGCTCGACGATCGAGGGGCCGTGGACGCCGACGAACCAGAAGAGGCTCATGGCGCCGTAAATCACAGCGAGGCCGATATAGCCGTCGGCAGCGGTGAACAGGGGCTGGAACACCTGGATGACGCCCTGGGCAAAGCAGAAGCCAAAAGCAGCGCGGAAGACGATGTCAAAGACCCAAAAGACGGTGATGCAGACGGAGAAGGGGATGATGTCCTTAAAGGTCTGCGAGATGTTGGGCGGAACCTGCTCGGGCATCTTGACGGTGATGTTGCGCTTGATAAAGAACTTGTAGATGATGCCGGTCACAAACGCAGCGATGAAGGCGGTCAGCAGGCCCTTGGAACCAAGGTAGGTGGTGTTGAAGCCACTGGCGGCGTCCGTGGCGATGGTGTCGCTCGAAAGGAGCAAGAAGCCGATGATGGCCGCGCACATGCATGAGATAAAGTTGATCTGGTTATTCTTGGGCAGATCGCGGTTCTGGGCGTCGGCGAAATGCTTGGCCGTGGTAGCGGCGCAGGCGATGGCCAGGATGCCCATGGAGTAGTTGTAGCACTTCCACAGGGCGTTGTTGATGTCATCGGGCCAGTAGAAACCCCAGATGTTGGGGACCGAGGCTACCAGGCAGAAGATGGACGAGAAGATGATGATGGGGATGACGGAGATAAAACCGTCGCGGATCGCCTTGAGGTACTTGTTGCGGGCGATCGCGTTGAAAAAGGGCTGGCCCTTTTCGATGGTGGCGATGAGTTGCTCCATGCAAAGCTCCTAAGAGTCGGTGGGTTAGCAACGATGGTAGCTTTTGACGTTTGGTTGCCAAAATGTTGACGTTGCCATTTTGTGACACAAAATAAGACGCGAACCGATGGCCCCTGTGCCTGCGGACCGTCGATTTCTTGCGCGTAAACGTTTGAGCCGCCCGGTGGCTCTGTGTTTGCACAATGGCAACGTTAACATTTGGGCGACAAAAGCCGTTCGGGGAAGCAAAAATGTCGGTGAACGGTAGGTTTTGGGTGGTGAGCGTATGGTGGGGGAGGCGTTAGATATACTTGAAGACGTTTCATTTGACTGCGTAGGGTGCCACCAATGGCATCGTTGACATAGAAAGATCAACCTATGGCCGCTGTTAAAAAATCGGTTTCCGTTAAGGATGTGGCGCTCCTCGCGGGCGTCTCAGAACAGACGGTCTCGCGCACTGTCCACGATTCGCCCAGCGTGCGCCCCGAGACCAAGGAGCGCGTGCGTGCCGCCATGCGCGAGCTTGGCTATCGTCCAAACTTTGCCGGTCGATCGCTGCGCCGCGGCAAGTTTAAGACTGTCGGCGTCGCCATGTTCAACATTACCGGTACCGGCAACCTCGACCGCATGGAGGGCTTTGCCGCCGCGGCCGACAAACATGGCTATGCCATCACCCTTACTAAAGTAGACGGGCATCCGTATACCCTCGAGAGCGCATCGTCGCGCATGAGCGCACTGCCAGTGGACGGTATGGTTGTGATCATGAATCGCATGCCGGCGGACTTTGGCACCTTTGAGCCGCTGCCTGGTATGCAGACGGTGCTCGTTACCATGCTGGAGCACCCGCTGTGCTCGACGGTCGATAACGATCAGTTCGATTGTTCGCGCCAGGTTGTCGAGTACTTGCTGGGGCAGGGGCACAAGACCGTGCACTTTATCTCGTGTCCCGAGCGCTCGCTTTCGGGCATGCAGCGCGAGGAGGGCTGGCGCGAGACATTGCGCGCGCATGGTATTGAGCCACCGCGACTCATCCGTGGCGACTGGACGGCTCAGAGTGGATATGCCGCAGGCCAGGCTCTGGCGGACGATCCGACCTGTACTGCCATCTATGCCTCCAACGACGCCATGGCCTACGGTTGCATTCGCGGACTCGAGTCGCGCGGAAAGCACGTGCCCGAGGATGTGAGCGTGGTGGGTGTAGATGACAGTCTGGGTGACATCGTGCCCGATCGTCGCCTGGCCACCGTGCGCTTTGACAACAAGCGTGTCGGCATGTGGGCAGTCGATAAGATCGCCGGTGCCGAGGAGGTTGCGTCTGGCGTGGAGCACATGCTGATCCCCGGCGTGCTCGTAGAGGGCGATACGGTGCGCGATTTGCGTTAGGGTGCGGTCCTGTTTGGGCTTCCACTAATCATGTTTGATATTGTTCAAAACAGTTTAAAAACCGTTCACGGGTGAAAAGCAACCGTTCATAGCTCGAAATTGCGTTTTGCGTTGTTCTTTTTTGTTTGAATGTTAATGTTTCTGCCATACAGAACGCAGCGCGTATGCCCGGACGCGATGCTCTCCATTGGTTCATATGTGAAAGGAACGCAATATGGCAACCAAAGAAGAAATCTCGATGGTTGGATTCGAGATCGTCGCATACGCAGGTGACGCCCAGACCGATCTGCTTGCAGCGCTCGATGCTGCTCGCGAGGGTGATTTTGAGAAGGCCGAGCAGCTGCACAAGGATGCCAGCGATGCGCTCATCGGTGCCCACGACACGCAGACCAAGCTGCTTTCGCAGGAGGCCGGCGGCGGCGAGATGGAGATGACCTTCATCATGGCTCACGCTCAGGACACTCTCATGACCACTATGATTCTGGAGAAGCAGACCCGCTTTACCATCGATGCCTACAAGCGCATCGCCGAGCTCGAGGCCAAGCTCGCCTAACGAGCCCGCACAACCAAGTCCCCTTCCAAAAGCTCTGCCGCTATCCGCAGCAGGGCTTTTTCTGTCCTCCTCCAAGTTGCGGTGGAATAGGGACTGAATAGGGGCCGACGGGCGCAAAACAATCCCTATTCCACCGCAACTCATCCCGAGATAGTCATTGGGGACGTTCTTAAACGACTAGTCATTGGATAGTCATTGGGGACGTTCTTAAACGACTAGTCATTGGGGACAGTCTTGGTGCGCTCCGTTCGTCCTCCCGTTCGGTTTTTCGCTGGGTGGGTATACTTCCATCCGCAATACAGGCCGGAATAAGGAGGTATCCAAATGCCGGGCAACGGATTGATTCAAAAGGGAGACGCGCACGAGATGACTCATGGGCGTCCTGTCCAGATAACCGAGCACACAACGGTAACCGAGCTGCAGCCCAGCCTGTCCGATGTCGTGTGCGCAAACAAAAAACTGCAGATTGGCTTTATCGTTGCGCTCGTGGTACTGGCGCTGTTGTCGGGCTTTGTAGCTCGTCCGCATTTTGCCGATACCAAGACCTGGGACTCCACCATCGAGGTCATCGATCAAAAGAAGGGCAATGTTTTGGCGCTCACGACCTCGTGCGTCGCCCTATCTGCGGGTATCACCGCGCTGCCGGGTGATACGGGAACGCCAGTCGCCGAGCAGCTCGCGCAGCTTTCGGGAAACTTGGGTATCGTGCTTGCCGTGCTCTACCTCGAGAAGTATCTGCTGACCATTTTGTGGTCGGTTGGCCTGGGCATCCTGATCCCGTTTGCGCTGGTGCTCTTTGCGATCTCACTTGGCATTCACGGACGCTGGAGCACCAGCGCCGTCTTGCGCCGCGTGGCAACGCGTGTGCTGGTGGTCGCCATAATTGGCATGGCGTTGGTGCCCGCAAGCGTATGGGTGTCGCAAAAGGTCGACGAAACGTATCGCGTTAGCATCGAGGCGGCCGAGCAAAAGGCGGCCGACGCTGCGAGCGCGGCAGATAGCGATAGCTCCAAAACAAGCAAGAAAAAGACCGAGTCCACAGAGTCCAAGAACGTGCTTGAGCAGCTTGCCGACGGTGCCTCGGGTCTCGTCACGTCGGTGACCAGCGGCGCCAAGCAGATGACCGATGAAATTGTGCAGCAGGTGACCGATCTGATCGAAGGTGTCATCGTGATGATCGTGACCTCGTGCGTGATTCCACTGCTGGTGCTCGCCGCGTTTTTGTGGCTGGGACACGTGCTACTGGGGATTGATATTTCCGGCCCGGCGAACTATTTGACGGGCCGCTTTCTGAGTGCTCCGTCCAAGCACGCCAAAAAGGGTGGGCAGTCCGAGTAGCTAAAACAGCTGTATATACCGGGGAATACCGCCGAAGGGCGGCCGAGACACGTTCTTGGCCGCCCTTTTGTTTGTTGAACACATGGTCGCTACGTCCGCGCCCGGCTCAAACGGTCAGCAATCATCCGTGAACGATATTTGTTCAAAAAAGAACAAAGATAAACAAATTATTGTTGCAGTCTCTGTTCGAATGTGTTCAAATAAACATGAACAGTGAAGAACCGCACATTCAGATGCCCGGACCTGAACGCGATTCAACACTTCCAAACAGAAACTGCGCACCTGCGTATCTCTCAAGGAGGATGTCATGAGGGTTGTAATCGCTTCCGATGCCGACGGTATGTCGATGAAGGAGTCCATCAAGGAGATGCTCATCGCTGACGGTCACGAGGTCGTCGACTATTCCGAGACCCCTGCCGCGGACTTTGTCGATTCCGCCACCGCCGTTGCCAAGGACCTGCTGGAGCACAAGGATTCCCAGGGCTTTGCATTCGATAAGTACGGCGTCGGCTCCTATATGGCCGCCGTCAAGATCAAGGGCATGGTTGTCGCCAACATTTCCGATGAGCGTTCCGCTTACATGACCCGCGAGCACAACGGCTCGCGCATGGTCACCATGGGCCCGGGCGTTGTGGGCACCGAGGTCGCCAAGAAGATCGCCCGCGAGTTCCTGCGCGCCCAGTACGCCGGCGGCCGTCACCAGATCCGTGTCGACATGCTCAACAAGATGGCCTAACGAGAGCCACCGAGAACTCGAACTTCTACCTCAACTTGTGAATTCAGACGAAAGGACGTTCTGATGAAGAAGACCATCGCAATCGGTTGCGACCATATCGTTACGGACGAGAAGATCTATCTGGCCGACCGCCTGGAGCAGGCTGGCTACAAGGTGCTCGACTGCGGCACCTACAGCCACACCCGTACGCACTATCCCATCTACGGTAAGGCCGTGGGCGAGGCTGTTGCCAGCGGCAAGGCCGACTTTGGCGTGGCCCTGTGCGGCACCGGCATCGGCATCACCAACGCCGTCAACAAGGTTCCCGGCGCCCGCTGCGCCCTGGTTCGCGACATGACCTCTGCCCTGTATGCCCGTCGCGAGCTCAACGCCAACATCGTGGGCTTTGGCGGCAAGATCACCGGCGAGTTCCTGATGGCCGACATCATGCTTGCCTTCCTGGAGGAGCCCTACGAGAAGACCCCCGAGCACGATGCCCTGATTGCCAAGATTGATGCCTGCAACAAGGCCGACGCCGAGGCTCAGGCTGACCCGCACTTCTTTGACGAGTTCCTGGAGAAGTGGGACCGCGGCGAATACCACGACTAGTGGGTATCCGGCGTAATTAACTAGTCCGTTGACGGCTCGCGTTTCTGTGATGGGGCGCGGGCCGGTTTTCTAAACAGGAGTTCAATATGATTCTGACCGTTACCATGAACCCGTCGATTGATACGCG
>URDE01000020.1:0-25707 GCA_900546525.1 uncultured Collinsella sp. | reverse complement strand
CGAGCGTCTCTCGGGATGGGGCTACGAGTACCTCCAGACCCTGTCGTACTACACGCCCGGCTGGCGGTACGAATACGTCACCGGCACCTTCACCGAGCTTATGGACATGCTCGAGGCGGGCGAGATCGACCTCATGCCCAACATCTCCTACTCCGAGGAACGCGCCCAAAAGTTGCTCTTTTCCTCGAACCCCGAGGGCACCGAACGCTACTACATCTACGCCAGGCCCGATCGCGACGATCTGGCCAAGGGTGACCCCCAAGCGCTCCAGGGCCTTACCATCGGCTACAACCCCGGCGTTATGCAAACCTTCGTTGGCCAGCAGTGGCTCACCAACGAAGGAATCGCCTGCACATACAGGGAGTATGACGGAGACTCCGTTCTCTTTGACGCGCTCGCAAACAACGAGGTCGATGCCGTCATCATGAACGACACGACCTCGTCACCCAGTGCCTCCCCCATGTTCTACATCGGCTCGAGCGACTACTATTTTGCCGTTCCCAAAAGCCGCCCCGACCTGATGGACGACATCAATGCCGCCATGACAGCAATCGCCCGCGTCAACCCACGCTATATCGACGAAGTCAAATCTAACTACTCGGCCCAAAACAGCGGTTCATCATCGCTCAACGGTCCCGAACGTTCCTGGCTCAAAGCAAATGACAACACCATCACGCTCGGCTACATTACAGGCAAACTCCCCTACTGTAACGAAGACGAAGACGGCGAAATGGAAGGCTCGCTCGCATCGCTTGCGACGACGCTGCACGATAAATTTGGCATTACGGTCAAAACCGTCGCCTTTGATAGCTACAAGATGATGTCAAAGGCCCTGTCAAAGGGAAGCATAGACGTTGCGCTGCCGGTATACCGAGATTACTGGTTTGCCGAGCAAACAGGCGTTGCGCAGTCGGTATCGTTGGGGACCATATCCCTCACCGTCATCCACACCGGCAGTGACCTGAACAAAGACCTTCAGAACATCGCCTGTACCAAATCATCGTTTGTCAACAAAAATGCACTTGAAAATCTGTTCCCCACAGCGACCGTGACCGAATACCAATCCGCCGATGAAGCGTTCGACGCCCTCAGGAAGGGAACGGCACACTGCATCGTCGCTCCCAGTTCACGTGTAAAAACCATCGGCGACCGTTATGATCTCGAAGGCTACGAGACGGCCGAGCTCCCTGACACCTGTGAGCTCTCGTGCTGGATTTCGCGCGGAAAACCCGAGCTGTTGGGAATCATCAACAAGGGCATCATCAATGCCGGAGAATCGCTCTCCGCAAGCAATTACTCCTCCACGTCGTACACGGCCCAGGAATCCAACACGCTTCAATTCCTTTATCGCAACCGTGCCGCCGTTGCAGCTGCCCTCATCGGTATGTTGTCGGTCGGCATCGTCCTGCTCATCTGGGCACTCGTGCGCGCTCGAACCGAGCGCAAAAAAGCCGATGCCGCCAACGCCGCCAAGACGGCATTCCTCACGCGCATGAGCCACGACATCCGTACGCCGCTCAACGGTATCCTGGGCCTTATCGAGATCGAGGAATTGAAGGAAGGCGATATCCAGGTCGCCCGCGAGAGCCGTGCCAAGGCGCGCGTTGCCGCCAATCACCTGCTCTCGCTAATCAACGACATCCTCGAGATGGGCAAGATCGAAGACCGCAAGCTAACACTGGAACATGTGCCTTTTAACCTCAAAGAGCTCTGTGACGATACGCTGGTGCTGTGCAAGCTCCGCGCGTCCAGTAACGGCATCACAATGCAGGACAATAGTCTGCCGTACGCCACGGGGCCATACATGATCGGCAGTCCCACCCATATCCGACAGATCATGATCAACCTGTTAGACAACAGCATTAAGTACAACAAGCACGGCGGCTTCGTCACCTTTAGCTCAAAGACCAAGCCACTGGATAACGGGCGCGCGCTCTTTTGCTTTAGCGTTTCGGATACCGGCATTGGCATGGCTCCCGAATTTTTAAAGCATATCTATGAACCGTTTGCCCAAGAAGGTGACGATGCGCGCAGCAAGTTCCAAGGGGCCGGCATGGGCATGCCAATCGTTAAGTCGCTTATTGAACTGATGGGCGGTACCATCGAAGTCACCAGTGAGCTCCATGTGGGCACTTCGTTCTACGTGGAGATTCCGCTCGATATCGACAAAAACCCTCAGGCGCGGGCAGATACGGTCGAGAGGGTGCTCGACTGCTCGCTCGCCGACATGAACGTGCTGCTCGCCGAAGACAACGAATTGAATGCCGAGATTGCCCAGGCGCTGTTAGAATCCGAGGGCGTCGTGGTCACCCGGGCCGCCAATGGCAACGAAGTCGTCGATCTGTACTTGTCGCATCCCGCCGGCAGCTTCGATGCGATTCTGATGGACATCATGATGCCGGGCATGGACGGCTATGAGGCAACCCGCGCGATTCGTCTGAGTGAGAAGGTCGATGCAGCCGATATCCCCATCATCGCGCTCACCGCCAACGCCTTTGCCGAGGACGCCAAGGCGGCACACGATGCCGGCATGAACGCCCATCTGTCCAAACCGCTCGACTTTAACAAGCTCAAAAACATACTCGCCCGCATCAAGAAAAACGGATCCGTTTCGCTATAGTTTGTGCTCAACCACCACGCACGACCAGAAAGGAAACCAACGATGTTTAGGCCCTTACGTCGAAAGAAACGCGCCATCACTGACGAGGAAGCGCGCGAACTGCTCGCTACCTGCAAGCGCGGCGTCTTTGCCGTCAACGGCGACGATGGCTACCCGTACGCCATTCCCGTCAACTACTTCTTTGACGCCGGGCACGACAAGATTTATTTCCATGGTGCCAAGGCTGGCCACAAGGTCGACGCACTCAAGCGCGATGACAAGGTCTGCTTTACCGTTTACGGCAACGAGTGGTACCAGGACGGTGACTGGGCTCCCTACGTTATGAGTACCGTGGTCTTTGGCCGCTGTCGCCTGGCGAATGACACCCCCGCTTTTATCGAAGATAAAGTTCGCCAGCTCGCGCTTAAGTACTACCCTTCTGCCGAAGAAGTCGAAGAGGAAATCGCCAAGGACATTAAGGGCGTCCAGCTCTACGAGATTACAATTGAGCATCTTTGCGGCAAGCAGATTCAAGAAAAGTAAGCCTCTCAGCAGGTCTGCGCCCAATGGTTACAGATGCCTTACCACACGGGGCCTTCTAGCCAACTTGGCAGAAGGCCCCACATGCAGCGCACGCTTACCGTGCATTAAAAACGTAGCGGTCCAGGCGGTCGCACGCTTCCCTCACGCGCGAAAGCGGCAGCGCCAGATTCACGCGAATGTGGCAGGGCCCGTGGAACGGGCGGCCGTCCTGATACCCCACGCCCACGCGCGCCCCCTCGTCGAGCAACCACTGAATATCGCGGCCATGCTCGCGGCACCACTCGGTGCAGTCCAGAAACACCATGTACGTGCCCTGCGGACGCGAATAGGACACGCCCTCAAAATGCTCGTCCACGTAATTGCAGAAGTACTCGATATTGCCGGCAAGCACCTGATTGAGCTCGTCCACCCACTCGTAGCCCTGCGGCTGGTAGGCACCGATAAGCGCATGCATGGAGAGGACATTCATCTCGTTGTAGTGAGTCTTGTCGGACACGGCGCACATGCGGTCACGCAGCGTCTCGTTGTAGACAATGTGGTAGCTGCCGACCAGGCCCGCCAGGTTGAACGTCTTGCTGGGCGCGTAGAGGGCAACCGTACGCATGCGGGCATCCTCGCTCACCGACTGCGTCGGGATATGCTTGTGCCCCGGCAGGATGATATCGGACCAAATCTCGTCCGAGATCACCACGCAATCGTGCTGGCGATAGATGTCCATGGCGTGCTCGATCTCGTCGCGCTCCCATACGCGGCCGCAGGGATTGTGCGGCGAGCAGAACACCGCGGCATGGATGTGGTTTTGGGCGAGCTTGTGCTCCATGTCCTCAAAGTCCATACGCCACACGCCTTGATCGTCGAGCTTAAGCGGGCTGTGGACAATACGATAGCCCGCGGCTTCGATGGATTTGGTAAAGCCGATGTAGGTGGGGCTATGGACCAGCACCGCATCGCCCGGCTGGACATACGCGCGCAACGTCGACACGACACCGCCCAGCACGCCGTTTTCGTAGCCGATATGTTCAGGGCGCAGGCCCTCGACGCCATTGCGGCGGCTCTGCCATTCGATGATGCGGTCGAAGTACTCGGCGCGCGGGTTAAAGTAGCCAAACATGGGATGCTGAGCGCGCTGAATGATGTGCTCCTGGACCGTGGGCACCGTGGCAAAATTCATGTCGGCCACCCACATGGGAATGCGGTCGAAGCCCTCGTCGGGTGCGTTCGGAGCCATACCGGGGATCTCGCCCCAGGAGTCAACGGCGATGGAGTCCATGCCGTGGCGGTCGATGATTGAAGTGAAGTCGTATTTCATGCTGGACTCCCGTGCAGAGCGGAATGATTCGATAGGCGTTATTGTCCACCAGCGCGGGCGGTTTTAGCGCGGGGTTTGGCGCTTAATTTGACGGGTGCGGACGAATGGCTGGTTAGTCTTGCGCGCCGTTGACGGCAACTACGGTTAGCTGGGTTTCATCGACCGCAAACGATATGTCGAGCCCGGCGTAAGCCAAGTGATAAACGCGGTTTGGCTCGTGCTTGCTGCCCGCGCGGCGCGGGTCTTGGCGAAGGACCTCGACCAGACCGGGGAGCTTTGCGGGCGGGACCATATCTTGCAGTGCTTGCGGAAACTCAACATCGAGCTCTTGCCACGGAGCATCCTCGATCCAGCCGCCGGTCGCATCCGGGTGACAGTCCGCAAACGGAATGTAGGGCTTAATGTCGTAGATGGGCGTGTCGTCGCGCAGATCGGCCCCCAGCACATGGATGATGGGGCCATCGTCGGTGAGCTCGACACGATCGAGCTTGACGCAGGTGAGCCCGATGGGATTAGGGCGAAACGGACTGCGCGTGGCAAACACGCCCACGCGCTCGGCTCCACCCAGACGCGGCGGGCGCACGGTTTTCGACCATTTTGCGTTGGTTCCGGACCTGTCCCGCGTCTTGGCATCGGCGGCAATATCCTTGGCCGTGCCGCCGGGCGTGCCGTTTTCAAAACGCCACAGCAGCCATAGGTGAGAGAAGGAGTCCAGACCCTCAACCGCTGCGTTGGAGGCAAATTCCGGCTCAAAAACGATGCGTCCCTGCAGATGGGGCGCCAAAAAGCTGTTGCGCGGAATGCCGAACTTCTGCGGCAGGTCGGTATGTATGTGTGCGATAGGTTCCATGCCGGTCATTGTACGGCATGGAGGCGTGGGTCGTTGCACGCAATTCTTCTCCGCGGTCCCCGTCGTGCAACCAACGGTTGCTTGGAAGGGCACCTGCTGCCGCGTATGCTTAAGCCATCAACCAGCAGAAAGGAGCCGCTATGGCCTTTGCAGAAAAGCTCATCGCCGTCCGTCGCGCCCATCACCTTACCCAGGAGCAGCTCGCCGCCAAGCTCTTCGTCACACGCCAGGCCATCAGCCGTTGGGAGCGCGGTGAGGTCACACCGGGCATCGACATGATGAAGCTCATCGCCGCCGTGACCGGCGAGCCCCTGTCTCATCTGCTCGAAATGCCCGAGCACTATTGCCAGAGCTGCGGCATGATACTCACGCCCGGCGACTGCGGCACCGACGCCACGGGCGCCACGACCGATCATTACTGCAAGTGGTGCTACGACCACGGCCAGTACACCTACGACACCACCATGGAGGCGATGATTGAAGATTGTGCCCCGCGCCTGGCGCAAAACACCGGCATGTCGCTCGACGAAGCCGTCTCGCTCATGGGCGCCGTCCTGCCGCAACTGGAGCGCTGGCGCACCGTGCAGGAAAACGAGGAGCGCTACGGTGCCGAAGCGCGTGCGCGCTATGGCGATGACGTTATCGATGCCGCAAACGAAACGTTACTGGACATGGATCCCGAGACATGGAACGACATGAAGGAACTTGAACGCGCTATTCTGGGCCAGCTCTCGATTGCCATGGGCGACGGCGAACCGGATGGAAGCGAGGCTCGCAAGCTTGTCGCGATGCACCGTCGATGGATTGGCCTTAATTGGGGACACGAGCCCCAGAACGAAGCGTATCTGGGCCTCGCCCACGGCTATCTTGCCGACCAGCGCTTTGTTGACTACTACGACAAGCCCTGCGGCACCGGAGCCACGGCGTTTCTGGTCCAGGCCATCGAGTCGTCGCTGGCCCGCGCATAGACCGCAGCGGCTTTGGGTATTTCAATCAAAACCTCAACCGATTGGAGACCTATGGCTACTGATCACGAGCTCGTGCTCTACGTGATGACCGGATGCCCGTATTGCATTAAGGTGAAGCGCTTCCTGGCGGATAACGGCGTGACCATTCCCGAGCGCGATATCTCGACCGACCCCGTTGCCGAGCAGACACTCATCGCCGTCGGCGGAAAACGCCAGGTTCCCTGCCTGTTCATCGACGGCAAGCCGCTCTACGAGTCGAGCGACATCATCGCGTGGGTACAAGAGAACCTGCTCTAGTACGCGCATCCCGTCCGCCCAAGGCCCCATCCCATACGACCTAAACATGTACACCAGCATCCAAAGTCGACATTTTTCGGCATCTTTGGATGCTGGTGTACAGTTTTTTGCAGAGGTAGTCATTGGGGACGTTCTTAAATGACTAGTTGTTTGAGATGGCCTTTGGATTATGGTTGTTTGAGGCCGCCTGACGTCTCTGGAAAGGGTTCCTTAGAGGACAGTGTTCAAAAAATGGCAAATATGAGTACTGTTACTTGTTTAGTAACAGCGATTTTAATCATTTCAGGGATCATCCAACGCCCCAAGCGTCCGCAGACGTCGTTATTTCTCCGCATATGTTCAATAAAAGAGACTCCTAATGGTATTAAATCTCATCAGGGGTCTCATTTTTGAGCAGAATAAATGCAACCATAATGGCAGCAGTACTCATATTTGCCTTTTTTGCACACAGCCCTCCTGAATAGTCGTTAGAGACGACTCAAAATGACAAATCCGGCACTTAGACGTTCTCTTCTTGAATGACTAATCGTTAAAGAACACTCAGCGACTACTCCAACTCGCGACACACTGTGTCGCGAATTAAGCTGGTCTCACCACCGAAGACCAGTGAAAGCTCCTGGCCAGAATCTCGATAGTTTGTTAAAGTGCCCCCCTGCAAGTTCAATGAGCGCTCATGTTCCAAACTGAAAAATGAAGAAATATCGAAGCCATCGACGCTCATTTCCTATCGGAAAAACTAGTCAACACAAGCTAATTAGCTTGATAAACTGCTTGTATTTTTGTCTACAAAACTGTATACAAAAATAGATTCCGAGAACCAGCGCTCGACATTATGCCAATCGATAGGAGGCGCTATGGACGCTAAGCAGCTCGAAAAGATGATGGGGTTTGCCCCCGGAGAGTTGGAGAAAGCCGCGGAGGCATACGAAAAAGATGAGTGGCCGAAGGGTCGCACCATCAAGCTGGGAAGGCCGTCGATCTCCGATGAGCCAAGCGTTGTTTTATCGGCACGTGTGGGTGAGTCTGTTCTTGATGCGTTTGACGCAAAAGCAAAGCGCCATGGGCAAACACGCACGGAGCGACTCAGAGAGCTCATCACGCTCGATGCAATGATTGCCTAGACTCCACTCCCCCGCCGACCCAAACATGTACGCCAGCATCCAAAGTCGACATTTTTCGACATCTTTGGATGTTGGCGTACAGTTTTTGTATGGGTTCGGCACGGGTAGTCGTTGGGGACGTTCTTAAATGACTAGTCGTTAAAGAACGTCCCCAACGACTAACTAGCCGTGGAAGCGGGCTATGGGTGCAAGTGGCTGCTCGCGAAAGACGCGCTCGACGGCGGCGCGGTATTCGTCGACCTTTTTAGTCTTGCGTACGAGTTTGTGAACGGTAGCGTGATCGGCGAAGGCGCATTTGGCGTAGAACCACCACTCCTTCATGCGAAAGACCGCATTGCCACCAATCTCTTCTGCATAGGCCGCGAATAGCATGTCGTGGAAACGCTGCAGTTCGGCTGCCGTGGCAGCAGGACCGCCGTTGACCATACGAGCCAGAGCGGGGTTCGCGAGCAGGCCGCGCCCCAACATCACATGGCGCGTGCCGGGATAGGCCTCCACCAGCGCGTCCATATCCTCAAGATCAAAAATGTCGCCGTTGTATGCCACCGGAAACGGCGCACGCTCCAGCGTTTCGCCATAGAACTCCTTGCGCGGCGTGCCCGTATAGCGGTCCTTTTGTACGCGCGGATGCACGATCAGCTCTGCCAGCGGCATGCGGCAGTACAGATCGAGCACACGCTCATACTCGTCATCGCGTTCCAACCCCAGCCTGGTTTTTACCGACACCGGCAACGGCGACCGCTCGCACACGTCGCTCAAGAACACCTCGAGCTCGTCGAGGTTGCGCAGAAAGCCCGATCCTTTGCCCTTGGCAACAACCGTTCCCGAAGGACAACCCAAGTTGAGATTGACCTCGCGATAACCCATGTCGGCGAGCACCTGTGCCGCCCACACAAACTCGTCCGCGTTCTTGGACATCAGCTGAGGCACTACGTTGAGCCCCTGGTTATTGGCAGGATCAATCTCCTTAAACGCCTTGCCGCCAAAGCGGTTTCCCACCCGCGGCGGCGGCAAAAACGGCGTGTAATAGCAATCGAGCGCGCCGAAGCACTCCGCATGCACGCGACGGAACACATGCCCGGTAATCCCCTCCATGGGGGCAAGCGAAAGAATCATCAACATCTGCTCTCAGATCAACGCGGCAAAGGGACCGCCCCTTTGTCACATGCATTATGCCTTGTGCTCCAGATGATTCACAAGGCAGAGGTAGCAGCTTGACGATAATCACCCTTCCATCCGTCGCCTCACGCAACGAAGGCGAATGGTTTTCCGCGAAGTGAACGAGTGAAATCGGATCCCCGAAGCATCGACACTTTTGGAGAGGCATTTCCTGCGGTTTTGTCGCTCAAATCCTACGGTTTTTGCATCCAAAAGTGCGAATGCTTCAGGGGTCCAGAATAGGTCGTTCACTTCTCTGAAAACCATTCACCTTCGATTTGCTGGCGCTCACAAACAGTGAGAGACTGTCCCACGGCAACCCCCTTGCGCGTCATTCGCCCCACGACAGCGACTCCGTGCTCCAAAAACGACGTTCATGATCGCGACGACCACCAACACCACGCTGTTGACACTATGTTTGAATAATAGACGCCCCACTCATTTATACTAAAGAGCGCGTGCGCATCGCCCCCGAAAACGATGAGGATCGAGGCCCCCATGCAGCAGCTCACCGAACAAGAAAAGAAACGCATCCAGCGGTACTGCACATACCCCAAGATCGCAGCGACCACACTCGTCATGTCGTTCGTAGCATGTCTGCTCATGCTGCCGCTCCAAATGATCAACGATATCGCGTTCCACCAAAAGGAATTCCAACCCGCGGGCATATATACCGCCATCGCACTCACCGTAATCGAACTCGTCGTCTTTTGCTATTGCGCTCTTGCGCCGCGCTTTGGAATGCGGGGCAAACAGTGGAAGGAGCTGCAGAGCAGGCTTGCGGTAGCCCAAACCAACAAAGACCGCTCCGCGGAGGTCGCCGGCGTGCTCGCCGCGCAAGCTGCCGGCCGCCTGCTCAAGAACAGTGATAACGATCTCGCGCGCAATCTGGGCGGCGCCGCGGAGGTCGCCAGCGCCGTAGGGGCAGTTGCCACCGCGGCGGACGTGCTAGCCGAAACCTCGAGCAATGCCGAGGCCATGGCAAACGCATACGACGTGACGATTCCAAGCGTCAAGAAGCAGATCATAGCTCTCGCAGTGGCGCCCGCCATTGTGCTGCTTGGCGTCTACATCCCGCAGTTTGTCCAGGGGAATAACGAGCTACAGGTAAGAAAGGCTGCAGCCGCTGAGCAGCTCGCCATCGCGCAAGATGCCTTGGAGCCCGTGTGCGAACGCGTTGCGGCAGACGACCCATATGAGTCGTATCACGACTACGGCTATCGCATTATCGGCTATCTGCGCGATAATGACCTCGGCGCTCAAGCAGCCTATGTCTACCTTTCTTTCGATGCAGACGGCATGCTCACGGACGTCGATTACACCAGCCAGATCGACCCCGAGGCAAGCCTTGCAGACAACCTCGCCCGCGCCGAGCAGGACATCGCGACGCTCTGTGCCCCGCTCAACGGGTTGGACATTTCCGTTGCCGCACCGGGCCTCCTCACGCCATGCAGCCTGTCGGATGAATTTAAACAGGCATTTTTAGCCGGATCCCTATATGAAGAAATCAGCATCAAGACGGAGGACGAATCTATCAAGTCGTACTACACCTTTGACACCGAGCCCGAGGAAGAGTTCGACGAGTACACCCATCCGGAAATTAGGCTCATGCTCTCCGCAAAGAAGAACTAAAGGCTTGCACTCTAATTGCCGCTCGCAAACATCGTCTATATCTCGAGGTCTAATACTTTTCCCGAGAAGTGAACGACCGTTTTTGGACCCCCGAAGCATCGACATTTTCAGACGTCAAAACCGCAGGATTTGGCTGACAAAACCGCAGGAAATTGCATCTCAAAAGTGTCGATGCTTCGGGGGTCCATTTTGACTCGTTCACTTCTCGAAAAAGTATTAGACCTCGATTTACAAGCCACTCAATGTGACAAAAGGGCTGTCCCTTTGTCACATTATTCGGAGCGTAGGGCTTCTACAGGGTCTTTTTTGGATGCGCTTCGGGCCGGCAGCAGACCGGCAACGACCGTCAGCAGCACCGAAATTGCAATGAGCACCAGCGCATCCTGCACGGGCAGGCTCATCAGATTGGGCACTTGTTTGGCAGCAAGCGCCCAGGCATTAACCGGAAAGCTCACGGCCACCACGACGACAATGGCAAAGACGCCGGCGATGAGGCCCTCGATAAAGGTCTCGGCATTGAATACGTTGGCCACGTTGCGCTTCGACGCGCCGATCGCACGCAGGATGCCAATCTCCTTTTTGCGCTCCAGCACGCTGATGTAGGTGATGATGCCGATCATGATGGAGCTCACCACCAGGCTGATACTCACGAATGCGATGAGCACCAAGCTGATGGTGTTCACGATGTCGGTCACCGAACCCATGATGATGCCCATGTAGTCGGTGTACGAAATTGCCCGATCATCATGGCCAGTGGCTTTGACCTGCTTGTTGTACGCATCGATGTGATCGAGTACGCGCTCCTTGGCCTCAAAGTCGCGCGGGAAAATCTTAACCGAGATGGGGTCCGCCTCATCCGCATAGCCCAACGTGGTCAGATTGTTGTCGTAGGTGAGCTTCGACGCCTTGGCATAGCTCATCATGAGCGAACTCAGATCCTCGGCGTCCATGTTGAAATGGATGGCACGAGCAAAGGCACTCGCATCCACGTGCATGGCGCTCGCCAGGTTGGCAAAACTCGAAGACATCTGTGTCGCCATCTGGTCCATGAGCCCTGCCGCGCCCGCCTTGAGCTGGGACGATACCGTCGATGCTATCTGCTCGCTGATCGCCTTCATCACCTGATCCATAGCCTGTTGCAGATACGGAGCCAGCTGCTTTTGCACATAGTCGGTCATCGCCTGTTGCAGGCGCTCGGCCAGGGCATCGCCACCGAGTGCCTTGAGCTGAGCCAGGATTTGCTGCGCCGTGGCATCGCTCTCAAGATACGTCGAAAATGCAGCAGCAAGCTTTGAGGCATCCTTAAGTTCTTCGGGCGTCAGCGCCTTAAACTGATCAGACTGCAAAAAGCCCTCAAACAGTTGGTTGGCAAGCGTTCCCACCTGCTGCATTTGCTCGGGCGTGAGCTCCAGACCGTCAAAGACGCCCGAGAAATCTGGGGTTGGCGCTTTGGCGATGATGTCACTAAAGTCGATATCCTCCCCAACGCCCGAAAGGTCAATGTCCAGCCCGGACAAGTCAAGACCAGACAGGTCCATACCGCCGGCCGCACCCGAGAGCGCAGATGTATCGAACGAAAACGCACTCTTCAGCGCCGCCTCGTCCACACTAAACATGCTGCCCAGATCCACGCCTTGCTTGGCCTCGCCTTGCAGTTCATCGAAAGACTTGCCCGTAAAGACATCCGTCTCGGGGTGAGCAAGCTGCTCCTGCACAATCTGCGAATTTGCGGCGCGTTCCATAAGCTGACGAGTCAGTGCATGCGTATAGGCGATGCCCGGGGTCAATGCGCTCGCGTTGGCCGTCTCATTGGGCCGCACCACGCCCACAATGTGTACGTCGATACCGTCGGCAACCTTGGCGGCCATAAAGTCGGTGTCGCCAGACATATCGGTCCACATGCCGGTCTCTTCGTTTTTGCGATACGCATCGGCCGGCGACAGCACTTTAAACGTCGTGGACAGCGCATCGTCGTAGGTAAAATCAGTACCGGCCTCGGACGTCTCGATCTTACCGTTAGCCGTCATAGCACTGTTAACCAGGTCGTTGAGCTCATCGATATCCAACGCACCGATACTGTAGAGCGTGTAATCGCCCACCGTGCCACGGCTCGAAAGCACCATCACGGCTTCGCTGGCAGACGTGGGCCAATGACCGGCGACGACATCGTACTGGCTGTCGAGCAGGCTCTGGTCGTCAATCATCTCGTTAAAGACCGAGGTTCCCATGGATTCCATGCTCACCGTTGCCGCCGAGCTCGCGCCTCCGCTCATGGCCTCGGTCATGGCGTTGGGCACCAGCCGGACAGGCTTCTCATCGCCCTTGCCGGCACGATAGACAACCGGCGATACACCGTAGCCATACTGGATGGCGTTGACCTCTTTGTCGATACCATCGCCGCCGTCGTCAAGCCATGCCTTAAAGCTTGTCATGTCGTTGGACTTAACGCTCGCAAACATATCCTTTACGGCCGTGACCACGGGAATCTTATCGGTTCCCTGAGCCTTGCCGTCGGTACCGTCGTCGGACGAATCCTCGCCGTTGGACGCCTCGTCATCCGTGGCCCCCTGTCCACCCATCATGGACGACAGGTCGTAATCCTGCTTGGAAATGGTGAGCGGGTAGCTCGAGAGCGTATCCTCCTCGACCTTTTTGATGTAGCCGTTTACGCCGTTGGACAGCGCCAGAATCGCCGCGATACCGATAATGCCAATCGAGCCCGCAAAGGCCGTCATGGCCGTGCGGCCCTTTTTGGTCATGAGGTTTCGGGCAGAAAGCCCCAGCGCCGTCACAAAGCTCATCGAGGTTTTGCGCGTAGGCTTGGCCTCGCGACGCGCGGCCTTTGCTACATCAAAGGGGTCGGAATCGTCGGTAATCTTGCCGTCCGCCAGGTTGACGATGCGCGTGGCGTACTGGTACGCCAACTCAGGATTATGCGTGACCATAATAACCAGACGGTCGCGCGCCACGTCCTTGAGCAAGTCCATGACCTGCACGGACGTTGCGGAATCCAAGGCGCCGGTCGGCTCGTCTGCCAGCACAATCTCGGGATCATTAATCAGGGCGCGGGCGATGGCCACGCGTTGCATCTGTCCGCCCGATAGCTGGCTCGGGCGCTTGTTAACGTGCTCGCCCAGGCCGACTTTCTCCAACGCCTCACGTGCACGCTGGCGGCGCTCGGCATGGCCCACACCCGTGAGCGTAAGCGCCAGCTCAACGTTTTCCAAGATGGTCTGATGCGGAATGAGGTTATAGCTCTGGAACACAAAGCCGATGCGGTTGTTGCGATAAGCATCCCAATCGCGATCGCGAAAGTCCTTGGTCGAAATGCCGTCGATTAACAGGTCGCCGGAATCGAGATGATCGAGCCCACCGATAACGTTGAGCATCGTAGTTTTGCCCGAGCCCGAGGGACCCAGAATGGCCACGAACTCGTTATCACGAAAAGCCAGGCTTACGCTGTCGAGCGCCACCTGCGTAAACGACTGCGTAACGTACCTTTTGCAAATACCTTTGAGCTCCAGCATGGACGGCAACCTCTCCCGCGCGGGCGCCCCGCCCGCTCTCCCCCGCCGTTCGTATTCGACGCGTTTGTCCTACTCTATCCCCATTTTTTGCCGGCACCAGTGAAGAATGTAGGGAACCGCACCAAAAAACGAACGGGACGGCGCCTAAAAAAGAGGTCCCGAGCGGGACCTCTATATGGTGGAGATTATCTTGAAAGGGAGCGGGCTACTTCGTACAGCGGCGCACGATCCTCGCTGTGCTTTACGCGTTTTCTACTGCTCGCTATTCGCAATCGCCTGGTCGATAAGTTTGTTGAGTGCCGCGCGCTGCTCGGCGGAGCTGATGGCTCCCACGATTGGATCCCCTACGATGTTGCCATTCTGATCGATGACATACGTTGTCGGGAACGAGAACAAATTTGACGTAAACTTACCGGCCTCGCTCTCCGACTTGAACCAGATGTTCTTATATGTCACGCCCTTCTTGCTCAGCACGTCCTTGGCATCTGCAATCTCGCCCTTGTTGCCATCGAGCGTAAAGGAATTGACGCCCACGACCTGGCCGCCCTTCTCGGCAAGCTCCTGATTCAGTTTCTCAAGATCGCCCAGCTCGCCCACGCACGGCTTACAAGTGGTGAACCAGAAGTTCATGACGGTGACCTTGTTCTTAGAGAACAGCTCGTCGCTGTTCACGTCGTTGCCATCCAGGTCCTTGCCCGTAAAGCTGGGGAACTTCGCCGCCTCGCTCGAAGCATTGGCACCAGCCGTCATGCCAGCGGTCGAAGCGTCGACGCTCTCGCCTGCACTCGGTGTGCTTCCACAGCCGGGGAACTCCTTCTCCAGGCTCTCGAGCTTGTCCTCGATCTCCTTAATCTGCTGTGCACCGGCCTTGAGTGTCTTAAGCTCATCCGCCGTGAACTCATCCTTGGCGCCGTCGATGGTCTTGAGCAGGAAATCGCCGTAATTGCTGCCGTCCTCAATCATTGCCGAGTCTTTATTTGCCGCATTGAATACCTTTTCCCACAGCGCGTTATCACTCGAAAAGATATCGTTCTCCTTCTGCATGAGCTTCGCATACAGCTCGGCGGCCTCGTCGGCATTGGCCGGCTCCTGCGCAGTGAGTTCTGCGATCTTAGGATCGGAGCTCGCAGATTCGCTCACATTGCCACCGGGCGCCGAACATGCCACAAGGCATAAGGCCAATACCGGCACCATAAACAGGGCCGCAATCTTAGAAAGCTTCATGGTCATTCCTCCGTTTTGTCGAAGCTTGTTTACTTTTTATCGGCGGTCAAGGGGAGCTTTTCCGCCGACACATCCAGGCCATAGCGATAGCTGATGGCATCGACGGGACAGGCCCCGACGCACTTTCCGCACCGGATGCATTCGGCATGATTGGGCGCGCGGACCACATCAACGTCCATCTGACAAACCTTTGAGCACTTGCCGCACGAGACGCATTTGCATGCATCGACCCGGATCCCCAGTAGGGACACCTTATTCATGAGCGCATAGAATGCGCCGAGTGGACAAATCCATTTGCAGAAGGGGCGGTAGAACAAAACGCTCAGCACTACCACGGCAATGAGAACGGCAAGTTTCCAAGTAAAGAGCTGTCCCAACGCAGATCGAATGCCGGCATTGGCAACCGCCAGCGGAATGGCGCCCTCGAGCACACCCTGTGGACAGATGTACTTGCAAAAGAACGGGTCTCCCATCCCCACGTCGTTAACCACCAAGACGGGCAGCAGCACCACGGCAAACAGCAGCACAACGTACTTGATGTACGTGAGCGGCTTGAGCCTTTTTGTCGAAATCTTTTTGCCGGGAATCTTGTGAAGCAGCTCCTGCAGCCAGCCAAACGGGCACAGAAAGCCGCATACAAAGCGTCCCAGCAGCACGCCGAGCAAAATGAGCGTACCGGTGACGTAGTAAGAAAAGTTGAACTTGGATGAACCTACCACCGACTGGAACGACCCGATGGGGCACGCACCCGATGCCGCGGGGCACGAATAGCAATTAAGTCCAGGTACGCAGACTGTTTTTCCCGCGCCCTGATAGATGCTTCCTTTGGCAAAGTTTGGCAGGTGAATATTGGTGACCAGCGTCGCCGCCGCCTGAATGAATCCGCGAAATCGGGCCAAAACATGCGACGCAGTGTTTTCTCTTTTATCCAATTCCGATACACTCCAAGCACAGCCTAATCGCTTTGGCCAGCACGGCATCCGCCTCGCCACGCATAACACCAAAGCACACCATGGTGATTCCGACGATCAACAAAGCGACCTGTACCACGGGTTTTACCGCTTTGAACAATTCGACCACTCCTTTCGTTACGCGACCATTGGACCATATCGGCTATAAAATCCGTGTTAAGCGCGATTTGAAATGTGCAAGGAGACTGTTATGCGTATTTTGATCGTCGAAGACGAGCGAGCACTGTGCGATGCAATCGCGCGCAGCTTGCGAAACTTGGCGTACAGCGTCGACTGCTGTCACGACGGACAGGAGGCGCTCGACCTACTGAACGTTGAGGCCTTCGACCTCGTGGTACTCGACCTCAACCTTCCCCGCATCGACGGCATGACCGTGCTCAGGGAACTTAGGAAAACTGACTGCGAGACTAAGGTACTGATTCTGTCCGCACGCGGCGAAGTATCCGATAAAGTCGCCGGACTCGATGCCGGCGCCAACGATTACCTCACCAAGCCGTTTCATCTGGACGAGCTTGCGGCAAGGATTCGCAGCCTTACCCTCAGACGCTTTACACAAAGCGACATAGTTTTAACCTGCGGAAAGCTCCGTTTTGACACCAAGGCGCGCATCGCTTCCGTGGACAGCGAGGCTTTATCTTTTACGCGCAAGGAAACGGGAATCTTGGAATACCTGATGCTTAATCAGGGGCGTCCGGTAAGTCAAGAGGAGCTTATCGAGCACGTTTGGGATAGCAGCGTGAACAGCTTTAGCAACGCAACCCGCGTTCACATCTCGTCACTCCGCAAAAAGCTACGCAGCGCTTTGGGATACGACCCGATTCGCAATCGGATTGGAGAGGGCTACGTTATGGAGGATAGCGAATGAAAAGGCTTTCGCTGCAATGGCGCATAACGATTATGACGGCGCTGCTCACGTGCGCAGCGTGCGTGTTGACGAACTGCCTGGTCGGCTATACGGGCATGCGCTACATGGATGCCATCGGCAGTGACATCTCGGCCTTTACCGCTACCGGCGCGGATTCGCCCCAGGCGTTTGACCCAACACAAGCAGCCCTCGATGACGAGGTCACGGTCGTCGTAAACGACGCACAAGAGTCTTTTGGCACGACAACCTGGTACATCACGGCTGGAGTCACACTCCTTGGCGGCGCGCTGGCATACTTTGTGAGCGGCCGTGCACTCAAACCGCTGCGGGCTTTTGCGGCCCAGGTTGAGCGCGTGCAGCCTGACAACCTAAGCGAAATTAAGCTCAGCGAAGATGTGCCCACCGAGCTACAACGATGCAGCGCCTCTTTCAACGACATGATTGCCCGTCTTGGCGAAGGGTTCTCTGCACAGCGTCAGTTTACCGGCAACGCCGCACACGAGCTGCGCACCCCGCTCTCCCTTATGCAAGCACAGATTGAACTATTCATCTCTGAGCACTCCGGTTTGCAGCCCGAAACAGCCGAGCTGCTCGGCCTGCTACAAGAACAAACCGAGCGCATGTCTCGAATGACCAAGGTATTGCTCGAGATGAGTGAGCTCCGCAGCGTTCCTTGCGAGGACGATGTTGAACTTGGCCCCTTGTCCGAAGAGGTCCTCACCGACCTTGCGCCACTTGCCGAGAATAAGGGCATAGCCCTCAATTGTGCTGGAGACGCTTTAGTAATCGGGAGCGACACGCTCCTCTATCGGCTGGTGTTTAATCTGGTCGAAAACGCCATCCGTTACAGCCGCTCCGGCTCGACTGTCAACGTCTCCATCTGCGACAGCGACAGCCACGTGTTCCTGCGAGTCGAGGACCAGGGACCGGGAATACCCAAGCAGTACCGAGAAAGCATCTTCCAGCCGTTCTTTCGTCTAGACAAATCCCGCAGCAGGGCATATGGCGGCGCAGGACTCGGGCTAGCGCTTGTTTGGGAGATTGCAGCGCTTCACGGTGGCACGGTAGGGGTCGAAGCAAGTTCCGAGAACGGGACCACCATGCTCGTAAGCCTTCCAAAACGATCCGCAGCGTTAACCGAACAGTAAAACGAAAGGGGTCCCGAGCAACAGAGGTACAATTGCTGCATTGTTGCCACCTGATGGGAGATGGAAGATGGACTGCGATGGCTACCCGCGCATTCCCATGCCGTTGATGTGCACTGCCTTTGTGCCGGGGCAGATTGACGCTGCGGTTGCAGGCATTTCCGACCCCGATTCGCGCACCATCGCCACGGCAGAAGCGCTGTACTTTCGCGGACAGGCCACCCTCGCTGCCAAGACGGCACGACCCTATCTTGACGCCACCGACCCCGCACTGCGCTATTCCGCATGCCTTATCTGCGGATATGCCAGCCTGTCGCTCAATCGTATCGCCGATGCCCGCCGTTGCCTTGCGGGCATCCTCGATACGCCAGCCGACAAGGAATCGCCCGCCATCCACGCCACGCACATCCTGTTCGCCTCGGCCGCGAGCGTCCTGCTGCACTTGCCTTCCCCGCATTCCGCCGAAGAGTTTTATCCGCTTGCGGCGCATCTGCCCGAAGGCCTGCGCCTGTTCGCCAGCTACGTGATGGCGCATGCCCTGTACCTGCGCGGCGAATATGGCCGCAGTCTTGGCATGGCGGAAAACGCCCTGATCATGAAACAGGGAAGTTATCCCATCTCGGAGCTGTTCCTGCACTTGTCGGCTTCCATGGCATGCATGAGCCTCAAGGACATCGACACCGCAAAGGCACACTTCGGAGCCGCTTGGGACGTTGCGCGTCCCGACGGCCTTATCGAACTCATCGGCGAACACCACGGCCTTTTGCAGGGGCTTATCGAAGCGTGTCTAAAAACGCGATACCCTGACGACTTCGCGCGCATCATCGAGATTACGTATCGATTCAGTTACGGTTGGCGGCGCATCCACAACCCCGATTCGGGCGAGGACGTGGCCGACGATCTAACGACCACGGAATTCACCATGGCCATGCTCGCCTGTCGTGGGTGGACCAACGCCGAAATCGCACGCCATATGGGAGTATCGCCGGGCACCGTCAAAAACCGCCTATCAGGAGTGTATGCCAAGCTTGGTATCGGAACTCGCGCCGAGCTGGTTGCCCACATGTTGCGCTAGCGGTCAGACTGCCCGACATATCGAAAGCGTCCCGGGGGCCCGACGCCTTCGCGCGCTCAAATTGGACATTTTGGCCATCGAACGGCACTACCGCCACGGGGCACCTTCTCGCAAAGACAGCAACGTCCCCCTTACGGCAGTCGCTGCAGCACTCGCCTTGGCAGGCGCCGGCCTCGTAGCCTACAGCGCCCGCCGCACGGCACTCGAAACCGACACCGCCAATGAGGCCAATTCGGATAGGCCTCGCTAGCTCCTAGTTACATATCATTGTGAAAATCATGTCTGTCATTGCGCGCACGGTGCCCCGCTGTACCCGAAACCGCGCGAAGCACTGGCCCTGCTCATCGAACATCAAAAAGGGCTGGCCCCGATAACTCGGAGCCAGCCCTGAGTCGCCTGACATGGGAATCACAGCGCTACTTGAGCTTTAGCGCTTCCATCATGGGCACGGCGGCGTCCCAATCGATCTTCCAGCCAATCGACACGCGGACGGTTTCACCCGTTGCGGGAGCCGTCGCAAACAACGTATGGCCGTTGTCGGGACCGGTAAAGCGCAGCCACGTTATGCCGTTGTACTCGACCTGGTCGGTTGTTGTCTCCTTGCCTTCGTAGACCTGCTCTAGGCTTGCAACCTCTTCCTCCGGCGAACGCGGGAAGATACTGATGTGCAGGCGTCCTCCAGTCTCGTCGTGGAAGAAGTCTGCCTTTTCGCGCTCTTCGTTGGACGAATCCAACGTGTACCCATCAGCGGCCTCGATACTGTACGATGCGCAATCGATGCCGGTCATATTGGCCGCGTCACCAGAATCGGCCACACCGCCGGCCGCCTTGAACTCCTTGGTCTCGCAGTCCGTGGTGTCAAAGTGCATGGCCTCATGATTCTTGGCGGGGGCGTAAGCATCTACGAACTCGACAGTGATGGGCCCGTAGTACGCCGTCTTGGGCGCCCAGAAATACACGTACTCAACAGTCTCGCCCGGACCGATATCTGGCCTCTCGGAAAGATCGATGCCCTCGTGAAGCTCATCGGGAGCCTCGCTTGCAACGTAATCGAGCACGGCCGCCTTGCCGGAAGTAAACAACGGGTCGCCTGCCTCAAGATCTCCCTGGCCAGCATGCACGTTAAAGGAGCTAAACGTCCTGTTCTTTGCATTGTTGTTGGTGATCTTGACGTGCAGGTAAAAGCCGTCCTGCAGCTTAGCGTCGCCGCGATAGAACGTACCGTGAGCCACCGACTCATAGGTTATGCCAGCCACCTCGACCGTCTGCGACTCATAGGCCTTCTTCTCTACGGGAGCACTGCCGCTGCCCGAGCTGCCAGCCGAGCCACTCGGCGCATTTCCGCCGCAACCGGCAAGCGTGCAAGCCAGCACGGCCGAAAGCGTCACGGTGGGAATTCCTAACAGCAGCTTCTTCGTCATGGGCTTCATCATCCTCACCGCTCCTTTCGGCTTACAGCTCATCCGTTGCCCGAGTCCCAAGTCGACTCCGTGGCATCGGCCTCCACTATGAGCGTATGGCGAAAAGCAGCGCCGGCGAAGTGACCCGTGGCCCAACTAGCAACCGCCCAGCATCCCCTATGGACCAAAAAGACTCGTATACGCACGCCCTCGGCCCATAAAATGAGACGCCTGTCCCAATGTTCGATTCAATCCAACAATCCGCATGGCGCGTTTTTGACAAACGCATCCAACCGCAAACGCAGCAGGACGCATTCGACCGCTTTCAAACTTACTCGGACAGAACCGACTCGGTTTTGTCCGAGTAAACGCTGTTCCACCAAATTCCGAACGGTTGTTCGATGGATTTCGTGTTGGTTGGAATCGTCTGTGGGCTGGGCTATGCTACCTTGACTATCTATATGACTTAAACGCAGCAAAGGAGCACCGAGAGAGCGAGTATGGCAAAAAACACCGCAAATTATGGTAACGACAGTATCCGCCAGCTCAAGGACGAGGAGCGCGTACGCCTGCGCCCCGCCGTCATCTTTGGCTCGGACGGACTCGATGGCTGCGCGCATGCCGCCTTCGAGATCCTGTCCAACGCCGTTGACGAGGCGCGCCAGGGCTACGGCAAGCTCATCACCCTTACCGCCTTTCGCGATGGCTCTATCCAGGTAGAGGACAATGGCCGTGGCTGCCCGCTCGACTGGAACCCTTCCGAGAAGCGCTTTAACTGGGAGCTCGTCTTCTGCGAGCTCTATGCCGGCGGCAAATACAATAACAACCAGGGCGGCGACTACGACTTCTCGCTCGGCACCAACGGCCTGGGCTCGTGCGCGACCCAGTACGCTTCCGAGTACATGGACGTTACCGTCTGGCGTGACGGTAACAAGCACTCCTTACACTTTAAGAAGGGCAAGGTTGTCGGCGCCAAGAAGAAGGCACTCGAGATTGAGCCCAGCGACGAGAACCGCACCGGCACCACTATCAAGTGGCGCCCCGATCTTGAGGTCTTTACCTCGATTAGCATTCCCCACGATTGGTATCGCGAGACCATGCGCCGTCAGGCCGTGGTCAACGCCAACGTGACCTTCCGCCTGCGCATCGAGGGCGACGATGGCGAGTTTTCCGAAGAGGACTTTTGCTACCCCAAGGGCATCGAAGACTACGTGCTCGAGAAGGTCGGCACCGACTACCTTACCGAGCCCTTCTTTATCGAGGCCGACCGCCGCGGTCGCGACCGCGAGGACCTGCCCGACTACAACGTAAAGATCACCGCGTGCATGTGCTTCTCGCGCACCTTCACGATGCAGGAGTACTACCACAACTCATCCTGGCTCGAGAACGGCGGTTCGCCCGAGAAGGCCGCCCGCAGCGCCCTCACTAGCGCCATCGATGCCTACATCAAGCAACAGGGCAAATACAACAAAAACGAGAGCGGCATTAAATGGCAAGACGTCCAGGACTGCCTGGTGCTGGTGACCAACTGCTTCTCCACTCAGACGTCCTACGAGAACCAGACCAAGAAGGCCATCAATAACCGCTTTATCCAGCAGGCCATGACGGCATTCTTTAAGGAACGCCTCTCGACCTACTTGATCGAGAACAAAGACGCCGCCAACAAGATCATGGAGCAGGTGCTCATCAATAAGCGCTCGCGCGAGAACGCCGAGAAGACGCGCCAGAGCATCAAGACCAACCTGCAGCAGAAGACCGACATGGCCAACCGCGTGCAGAAGTTCATCGACTGCCGCTCCAAGGACAAGAGTCGTCGCGAGATCTACATCGTAGAGGGCGACTCGGCAGCAGGCGCCATTCGCACCTCGCGCGATGCAGAGTTCCAGGGCGTTATGCCCGTCCGCGGTAAGATCCTCAACTGCCTGAAGGAGGACTACCCGCGCATCTTTAAGTCCGACATCATCATGGACCTCATGCGCGTGCTGGGCTGCGGCGTGGAGATCAAAGACAAGCGCATCAAGAACCTCGGCGCCTTTGACCTGGACAACCTCAACTGGAACAAGGTCATCATCTGTACGGATGCCGACGTCGATGGGTATCACATCCGCACGCTCGTGCTCACCATGCTCTACCGCCTGGTGCCCACACTTATCGACGAGGGTTACGTGTATATCGCCGAGTCGCCGCTCTACGAGATCGACTGCAAAGAGAAGACCTACTTTGCCTACACCGAGCTCGAGAAGAACGGCATCCTCAAAGAGATCGGCGACCAGAAGTGTTCCATCAACCGCTCCAAGGGTCTTGGTGAGAACGATCCGGACATGATGTGGCTCACCACCATGAACCCCGAGACGCGCCGCCTGATCAAGGTGGAGCCCGAGGACGTCACCAAGATGGAAACCATGTTCAACCTTTTGCTTGGCAACGACGAGGCAGGCCGCAAGCGCCATATCTCCGAGCACGGCAAGGAATACCTGGACCAGCTGGACCTGCAGTAGCAGCACATCGATAACGACGGCCCATAAGAAGTTCAAGAGGATATCGTGGCAAAGAAGAAGACGAAGAACCAGCCAAAGAAAAAGCAGGTCAACGCCGAGAACGTCATCGGCCTGCACTCCGAGGTCACCGACCAGCCGATCACGCAGACGCTCGAGGTCAACTACATGCCCTACGCCATGAGCGTCAACGTCTCGCGTGCGTTCCCCGAGATCGACGGCTTTAAGCCCTCGCACCGCAAGCTGCTCTACACCATGTACAAGATGGGTCTGCTCAAGGGCGAGCGCCAGAAGAGCGCCAACATCGTGGGCCAGACCATGAAGCTCAACCCGCACGGCGATGCCGCGATCTACGAGACGATGGTGCGCCTGGCGACGGGCAACGAAGCGTTGCTTGCGCCCTTCGTGGAGTCGAAGGGCAACTTTGGCAAGTACTATTCGGGCGACCTGAGCTACGCCGCCTCGCGTTACACCGAGGCCAAGCTCTCCCCTATCAGCGCCGAGATCTTCAAGGACATCGACAAGGACCCGGTCGACTTCGTCGACAGCTACGACGGCGCCATGAAGGAGCCGCGTTTGCTGCCCACCACGTTCCCCAACATCCTTGTCTCGGCCAACAAGGGCATCGGCGTCGCCATGGCGTCCGACATCTGCGGTTTCAACCTCAACGAGGTCTGCACCGCCACCATGCACTACCTGCAGGATCCCGACTGCGACCTGCTCGAGTACATGCCCATGCCCGACTTCTCGACCGGCGGCGAGATCATCTACCGCCGCGAGGAGATGGAGAAGATTATTGAGACCGGCCTGGGCAGCTTCCAGATCCGCTCCCGCTGGCGTTGGATTCCCGAAGAGCGCATCATCGAGGTCTACGAGATCCCCTACACCACCAAGACCGATATCATCATCGAGCGCATCGTCAAGCTCTCCAAGGAGGGCAAGGTCAAGGAGATCGCAGACATCCGCGACGAGACCGACCTTTCGGGTCTGCGCATCGCTATCGACCTTAAGCGCGGCGTCGACCCCGACAAGCTCATGGCCAAGCTCTATCGCTCGACCACGCTGCAGGATTCGTTCTCGTGCAACTTCAACGTGCTCGTCGACGGCTATCCCCGTGTTATGGGCGTGCGCCAGATTCTGCACGAGTGGGTCAAGTGGCGTATTGAGTCCACGCGTCGCCGCATTAACTTTGACCTGGGCAAAAAGTCCGAGCGCCTGCACCTGCTGCACGGCCTCGAGGCGATCTTGCTCGACATCGACAAGGCCATCGCCATCATCCGCGGCACCAAGCTCGAAGCCGAGGTCGTGCCCAACCTTATGAAGGGTTTCGACATCGACGAGACCCAGGCCGAGTTTGTTGCCGAGCTTAAGCTCCGCAACATCAACGAGGAGTACATCCTCAACCGCACCAAGGACATTGCAAAGCTTGAGGGCGAGATTGCCGAGCTTGAGGAGATTCTCTCGAGCGAAGACAACATCAAGAAGGTCATCAGCGACGAGCTGGCCGCAGTCAACAAGAAGTACGTGATGCCGCGCCGCACGGGCAGGATCGAGCCCCATGAGGTTATCGAGGTAAGCTTGGAGCCCGAGGTCGAGGAGTACCCGGTCACCATCATGCTCTCGCGCGATGGCTACCTTAAGAAGATGACGGACCGCGTGCTCAAGAAGGCGACCACGCTCAAATACAAGGACGGCGACAAACCCTTTATCGAGTTTCCGTCCTCCAACACCCACGAGCTGCTGGTCTTTACCAACAAGAGCCAGGTGTACAAGTGCAAGGTTGCGGCGTTTGAGGACACCAAGTCGGCCCAGCTGGGCTCGTACCTGCCGACCGATCTTGAGATGGAACCCGACGAGAGCGTCATCTGGGTCATCGACCCCGAGGACTACAAGGCCGACGTGCTGTTCGTCTTTGAGAACGGCCGCGTGGTGCGCGTCGCGCTTTCCGGATACGTCACCAAGACCAACCGCAAGCGCCTCAAGAACGCCATCTACGGTGGCAGCAAGCTACTGTATGCCCAGGTGCTCAAGGAAGATCGCGACATCGCGCTGGTCTCGAGCGACTACCGCCTGATGAACTTTAACACGTCGCTGCTCAAGACCAAGACGACCACCAACACGCAGGGCGTCCAGGCTTTCACGGCCAAGAAGGGCCGCTCGGTCACCACCGTCGGCACGACCGAGGAAATCCTTGGCGCCGGCGTCTCGGCCGAGAAGTTCACCGCGCAGAGCCTCCCCTCAGCCGGTGCCCTCATGAAGGAAAACGACATGCCGAGCCTGTTTGACTAGGTACCACGGCAACGAGACCGTTAGATACTTCGCAAAGCGACGAGGCCCGGAGCGCAACGGCGTTGCGCCCGGGACTCGTCGTTTTTCTTCTCAACTATTTCTTAACGCAGATTAATTGATTTCTGCTTATTTTTCTGCGTTAAAAAATGTCAGCGTCACTGCTTCGATGCCCTTTGGTCGGTCGTTAGCAAAACTTGCAAAAATTAGCAAAACTTGCAAAAATTAGCAAAACTTGCAAA
>URDE01000019.1:0-26193 GCA_900546525.1 uncultured Collinsella sp. | reverse complement strand
CTTTTACCATTATCTTTGCCGCTACCGTGGTCATCTGGTTCCTTCAGACGTTCGACATTCGCTTTAATGTGGTCGCCGATCAGTCGCAGAGTCTACTTGCCGGTCTGGGTAGCATCATCGCGCCGGTGTTGGCCCCGCTCGGCTTTGGCGATTGGCGTGCATCCACGGCGCTCGTCACGGGGCTCATTGCCAAGGAGAGCGTCATCTCGACGCTCACGGTGCTTTTGGGCGCAACGTCGCCCGTGGCGCTGTCAACTATGTTTTCGCCGTTTACCGCTTACGTGTTCCTGGTCTTTACGCTGCTGTACCCGCCCTGCGTGGCGTCCATCGGCGCCGTCAAGAGCGAGTTGGGCGCGCGCTATGCCGTGGCCGTATTCGCGTTTCAGGTCGCCGTTGCCTGGATCGTGGCGTTTGTCGTGCATTCGGCGGGCATATTGCTAGGGTTGGCTTAGTTATGAATTGACGGCGCAACCTCTGTGTATCGAATTGTTTTCGGCCCCGCATCTGTACTGACGGATGCGGGGCCGTTGCTATATAATCGCCTCCGCTCAAAACGATTGGAGACGTTATATATGACTCAGACAAGGCAAGACGGCATCACGCTCAAGCAGTGGCTCCCACTCGTCGGGCTCACCTGCTGTGCGTTCGTGTTCAACACGTCGGAGTTCATGCCCATCGGCCTGCTGACCGACATCGCTGCATCGTTTTCGCTCACCGAGGCCCAAGCTGGCATCATGATCTCGGTCTATGCCTGGGGCGTCATGCTGCTGTCGCTGCCGCTCATGGTGTTTGCCTCGCGCTTCGAGTTCAAGCGGATGCTGCTGGGCGTGCTGGCCGTGTTCTCGCTCGGTCAGTTCCTGTCCGCTGTGGCGCCGACCTATCCCATCCTGGTCTGCGCGCGCCTGGTGGTCGCTTGCGCACATGCCGTGTTCTGGTCAGTCGCCTCGATTATGGCCTCGCGCCTGGTCGACACTCGCCACGGCGCGCTCGCCATCAGCATGATCGCTACGGGCTCGTCCATCGCGCAGATCTTTGGCCTGCCGCTCGGTCGCGCCATTGGCTTGGCCGTGGGCTGGCGCATGACGTTTGCCGTGGTCGGGGGCCTCTCAGCCATCGCGGTCGTCTACCAGGCAGCGGTGTTCCCGGCCATGCCGGCGGGTGAGCGCTTTACCGTCAAACAGCTGCCCGAGCTGCTCAAGAACCCGCTCCTCATCGCGCTCTACGCAGTCACGGTCTTCATGGCGACCGGCTATTACGCAAGCTACAGCTATATCGAGCCCTTCCTGGCGCAGGTCGCGCACGTCGATGCGGGCGCCATCACCATGACGCTGACGGCGTTTGGCTGTTCCGGCTTGGTGGGCAGCTGGCTGTTCAGCCGCCTGTTCGACGGGCACCGTTTTCCGTTCCTTGCTATCACGCTCTCCGGCGTGCCGGTGGCCCTGCTGCTCATGGGGCCGGCCGCATCGTCGCTCGTGACAGTGCTTGCCGTCTGCGCACTGTGGGGTTGCTGCGCCACGGCCTTTAACGTGGCGTTTCAGGCCGAGCTCATCAAGCACACGCCGGCAGATTCGTCGGCCGTCGCCATGTCGATCTTCTCGGGCCTGTTTAACCTCGGTATTGGCACGGGCACCGCAATCGGCGGCGCCGTGGTTTCGGGTCCCGGTATCGCTTGGATCGGCTTCGCGGGCGGGGCGATTGCCGTCGTGGGCGTCATCCTCGCCATCACGGTGATGTTCCCAGCCATACGCCGCGCAAAGCCCGTCGCCTAGCCACATCCTCCTCATCAGTTGCGGTGAAATACGGACTGCTGGGCCCAATAAACCCGGCAAACAGTCCCTATTCCACCGCAACTTATTTTGGGGGAGGGGATGCACGGCAGGCATACAATGGATGGCGTTGTGTTGAGCTTACCGGGAGGCTGTTATGTGGGCATACGAGACGACGTTCTATCAGATCTATCCGCTGGGCTTTTGCGGGGCTCCGCGCGAAAACGCTGCACCCGTTGCCGAGGATGAGCTCGCCCAGGCTGCCAACGCCGCGCCCAACCCCGATGCGCCCATCATGAAAATCGCCCAATGGGCCGACTACCTGCAAGAGCTCGGTATTGGCGCTGTGCTGATCAACCCGCCGCTCGAGTCTGATAGCCACGGCTATGATACGCGCAGCCTGCGCCATATCGACCGCCGCCTGGGTGGGGATGCCGATTTTGCCGCCGTATGCGAGACGCTGCACGCCCATGGCATCCGCGTGGTGCTCGATGCCGTCTTCAACCACGTCGGTCGCGGCTTTTGGGCCTTCCGCGATGTGCAGGAGCGCAAGTGGGACTCGCCCTACAAGGACTGGTTCCACATTAGCTTTGATGGCGACTCCTGCTATGGTGACGGCTTTTGGTACGAGGGTTGGGAAGGCCATTTTGAGCTTGTGAAGCTCAACCTGCAAAATCCCGCTGTGGTCGATTACCTGCTTGAGTCCGTGCGCCGCTGGGCCGAAGTCTTTGGCGTCGACGGTCTGCGCCTGGACGTCGCCTATATGCTCGATCGCGATTTTATGCGCCGCCTGCATACTTTTACCCGTGAGCTCAAGTCCGACTTTGTGCTGATTGGTGAGACGCTCCACGGCGACTACAACCAGATCGTCAACGACGAGATGCTCGACTCCTGCACCAACTACGAGTGTTACAAGGGCCTTTACTCCAGCTTTAATTCGGTCAACATGTTCGAGATTGCCCATTCGTTGCATCGCCAGTTTGGCGGCGATCCGTGGTGCATCTACCGCGGCAAACACCTGCTGTCGTTTGTCGACAACCACGATGTGCCGCGCCTGGCGAGCATCCTTACCGACAAGTCTTGCCTACGCCCCGCCTATGGCATGCTGTTTGGCATGCCAGGCATTCCGTGCGTCTATTACGGTAGCGAGTGGGGAATTGCTGGCGAAAAGGGCGGCCCCGATGGCGACTGGGCGCTGCGACCTGCGCTCGATGAGCCTGCGCCCAACGAGCTGACGGCCTTCATCAAGCAGCTCACGCACCTGCGCTCGGCCGACGACGCGGCGGCCCGTGCTCTCAACTACGGTGCCTATCGCAACGTGGTGATCCAGAACAAGCAGCTGCTGTTCGAGCGCGCCTGCGACGACGCGACGGTGCTTGTGGCGGTCAATGCCGTGAACGAGCCCTATACCTTTGGAGCCGGCGAACTCAACGGCTCCTTCGTCGACCTACTTGCCGACGATGCTCCCACGGTCGAGCCGACGGGTACCCTTGAGCTTGCACCCTACGAGGTGCGCTATCTGCTGAGGGCCTAGCTCGTGGCCGCGCCGGACGAGGGCTATCAACATATTGAGCATGGGTTTGAACCCGTGTTTGACGAGCACTCGCGCGTTTTGGTGCTCGGGTCGTTTCCCTCGGTGCTTTCGCGTGCCAATGCCTTTTATTACGGTAACCCTCAGAATCGCTTTTGGCGCGTGATGGCCGCATGCCTCGGTGTGCCCGTGCCGCCCAACGAGGGCGACCCTTTGGCAAGCGGTGAGCCTGCGACGCTCGACGCCTCGATTGTCGCCAAGCGCTCCATGCTGCTGAACGGCGGCGTGGCCCTGTGGGACGTGATCGAGAGCTGTGACATTAAGGGCTCGAGTGACGCGAGCATTCGCAACGTTGTGCCGGCACATATCGAGCGCATTGCGGGCAATGCGCCTATTGAGCAGGTGGTATGCAACGGAGGTACAGCTGGCCGGCTCTACAAGCGCTATCTACAAGAACGCACCGGGCTGCCCGCCATCGTCCTGCCCTCGACGAGTCCCGCCAATGCCGCCTGGCGTCTGGAGCGTCTTGTTGAGCGTTGGCACGAAGCCGTTGACTGGGCCGCTCTCTAATTTAGATATCTGATTGGGCGCGGGCGCCGAGGCGTTTCAGAACGCCTCGCCAGATTGGCGCGGGCACGGCTGGCTCGGCGCAAACCATGCCGTCGACGTTGACGTTGACGGCATTGCCGCCGCCAAGTCGCTGCGCATGCTCGACGGAGCAGCCCATGCGCACAGCGCCCACAAGCTTATCCATCGCTTCGGAAAATGGCCGGCGCAAGAGGCCCATACGCGGGGAGTGGCGAAGCGCCGCAATACCGCTGCCGGCACAGACGACAACGCCGCCACACCACAATTGGTCATGGCGCTCACATGCCTTGTGCAGACGAACGGCGGTCCCGCGCGCCTGCTTAGCGCCCTCTTGTGCGGCTCGAATCGCGGCATAGACGCGCGTTCCCGTACCGCCAAAGCGTTCAAGCGCCTGCTCGATAGCTGTCAACGTCTCATCGTCAGCCATATCTTCAATGGCCAGCACGATGCCATCGACTGCACCGGCATCATCCGCCTCCAAATCGATCGGGCGGGGGAGCACGGCGCCAGAAAGCTGAGCATAGGCGGCGATGGCATCCTGCAGGTCCCAGAGCAAAAACTCAAGATCGGCGCTATTGGGAATGCTGATATACGCAATGGTTTGCAACGTTTTTGGTACATCGCCGCGTGCGGTCGTCTCCATGCCGCCTCCTTTCCGGTTGGTTTCCGTTTAGGTTACACCGTCTGGTGGCGCTCCGCCGCGCTATCCTAGTGCAACCCTTACGAAAGGAACGCCATGCGTCTGCCCATGAATACCTCGCTTGCCACGCTCAAGCCCTCCGGCATCCGTCGGATCAATGCGCTCGCCGCCCAGCACCCGGGGTGCATCGCACTTGCGCTTGGCGAGCCCGATTTTCCCACGCCCGATGTGATTAGCGCCGAGGTGACGGCCTCGCTCGACCGCGGCGACACGCACTATCCGCCCAACAACGGCCGTCCCGCCCTGCGCGAGGCACTGTCCAAATATATGGGTGACGCGGGCCTGGCATTTTCCGCCGACGAGGTCATCCTGACCGACGGCGCGACCGAGGCCCTGTCGGCAACATTCATGGCTATGCTCAACCCCGGCGACGAGGCCATTATCCCCACGCCGGCCTTTGGCCTGTACGAGAGTATCGTCGTGGCCAACCACGCCAAGGCGGTCTTTTTGGATACGGAGCCCGCGCAATTCCAGATTGACGAGGACGCACTTCGTGCTTGCGTGACGCCGGCGACCAAGGCCATCGTCATCTGCACGCCCAACAATCCCACGGGCTGCATCCTCAACGCGGCATCGCTCGACGCCGTGGCGCGCGTAGCGGAGCAGGCGGGCATCTACGTAGTCTGCGACGACGTATACAACCGTCTGGTCTATGTGGATGGCTACGAGCGCTTTGCCCAGCGCCACCCAGAGCTACGCGAGCAGACGGTCGTCATCGAGAGCTTCTCCAAGCCCTGGGCTATGACTGGCTGGCGCCTGGGCTGGCTCGCAGCGGCAACCCCTGTCATCGCCGAGATCGCAAAGGCCCACCAATACTTAGTATCGAGCGCCGTCTCCTTCGAGATGGACGCCGCAGCCCAGGCCCTCACCGTCGACCCAACCCCTATGCTCAAAGTCTACCGAGCCCGCCGCGAGCGCGTACTCGAAGCCTTAAACGCCATGGACCTCGACGTAGTGGAACCGGCAGGCGCCTTCTACGCCTTCCCCAGCATCAAACAATTCGGCCTAACAAGCGAAGACTTCTGTATCAAAGCCATCAAAGAAGCAAACGTAGCCCTAGTCCCGGGCGACTGTTTCGGCACCGAAGGCCACATCCGCCTAAGCTACTGCGTCTCCGACAAAGACCTAGACGAAGGACTAGCCCGCCTGTCCAACTTCGTTTCGACCTTGTAGTCCTCAGGGACGCAACACATCAGCCCACTGACATAAGGGTTATGCGTGGGGCGCGTCGCTCAACGGACACGAGGATTCGCAACAAAGTTACCGCAGCCCCTCCCGGCCGGAGCGTATGCAGGGTTTGTGTACGAATCCTCGTGTCCGTTGACCGACGCCGGGGTCCCCGCCATAATACTTTCGGTTCACGCACGAATCCGCTGCCAGAGACAGCCGGCGCAAACGGGTCTTACCCGCGAGCTTAATGGGATATCCCGCCAGCCGAGGTGGTCGAGTAGATATGTCTTCTCGCCCCCGTCGCTCATGCAGCGCGGGGGCTTTCTTTTTGGACATGCCCCCGTCACGTCCTTGTGGCGGACCGTGCCCGGAAAGAATTCGAGGAGGTGTAATTCATGCCCCAGCAGTACAAAATCGACAAGGTTGCAGAGATCGAGTCCCGTATCGCCGAGAACGCCGGTCTGTTCGTCGTCAACTACAACGGTCTGACGGTTAAGCAGGCTCAGGAGCTGCGTCATCAGCTTCGCGAGTGCGGCGCCGAGATGAAGGTCTACAAGAACAACCTGGTCAAGATCGCTCTCAAGAACCAGGAGCAGCCCGAGCTCGACGAGATCCTCGCCGGCCCCGTCGCTTATGTGTTCTACGAGACCGAGCCGGTCGAGGCCGCTAAGGCCCTTAAGGACTTTTCCGCTAAGTCCAAGGGCGTCCTTGAGATCAAGGGCGGTATCTCCGACGGCAAGGTCGTTTCCGCTGATGATGTTAAGGCTATCGCCGAGCTGCCCACCAAGGACCAGCTTCTCGGCCAGATCGCCGGTCTCATCTCCGGTTTCGCTCGCGACATCGCTGTCTGCGTCAACGGCGTTTCCTCTGGTCTCGCTCGTTCGATCCAGCAGGTCTCCGAGCAGAAGGCAGCCTAGTCGCTGTTTTCACCCGCGGCGGCAACGCCGCACCCCTGGCGCATTCGCGCCGTGTTTTAACTGATCTCCGTGCACAGACACGGAAACCGAAAGGACTTAGAAATGGCTAAGCTTACCACCGATGAGATCATCGATGCTCTTAAGGAAATGACCCTTCTCGAGGCTTCCGAGCTCGTTAAGGCTATCGAGGACACCTTCGGCGTTTCCGCCGCTGCTCCTGCCGCCGTTGTCGCCGCTCCCGCTGCTGGCGCTGCTGAGGCCGAGGAGAAGACCGAGTTTGACGTCGTGCTCGAGGGCTTCGGCGACAACAAGATCCAGGTCATCAAGGCCGTCCGTGAGCTCACCAACCTTGGCCTGAAGGAGGCCAAGGAGGTCGTCGAGGGCGCTCCCAAGGCTGTTCTCGAGGGTGCCAAGAAGGAGGACGCCGAGGCTGCCAAGGAGAAGCTCGAGGCTGCTGGCGCTGCTGTCACCCTCAAGTAATCAGGCTTTCTCGCCAGATTTCTTTGCAGACGGGGTTCGCATTGCGAGTCCCGTCTTTTTCGTTATGATCCCTCTATTTTGCTGACTCGGCATGCAAATTGCTTCCGCTTGCGGTGCTTTGGGGTCGCTACCGTTGGGCGATAAAGTTGCACCATTCGAGCAATAATTTGCGTTTACCTGCTGAAGAATGGCGCTTGCCTGCATTAACGTTAATTAACAGCGGTAAGATAATCCGGTATCGCAATTTGGTCTGCGGCCGGTGAGCCGCATGCACGGGCGCTATTTGCGCCTGCGAAAGGATCCCTGAATACTATGAAGGCAATCATCCCCGCTGCCGGTCTTGGCACGCGTTTTCTGCCTGGCACCAAGTGCACGCCCAAAGAGATGCTGCCGGTGCTCGACAAACCGGTCATCCAGTACGTCGTTGAGGAGGCGCTCGACCCCGATGAGGTCGACGATGCTATTATCGTCACCTCTCCTGGCAAGCCCGAGTTGCTGAGCTACTTCCAGCCCGATCGCTCGCTCGAGAACCTGCTTCGCGAGCGTGGCAAGGACGCCTACGCCGACGCCGTCGCCCATGCTGGTGGTATGCCGGTCGACTTCCGTTATCAGTACGAGCCCAAGGGCCTTGGCCACGCCATTCGCTCTGCCGCCGACGCTGTGGCAGGGGAGAACTTCCTGGTTCTTCTGGGCGATTACGTTGTGCCTAACCGTGACATCTGCGACAAGATGCTTGCCGTCTCCAAGGAGCACGGTGGCGCTTCTGTTATCGCCGTTGCCGCGTGCGCTCCCGAGGAAGTCAGCCGCTATGGCGTTATCGCCGGCGATCGCGTGGGCTCTCTCGAGGGCTTCGAGAATGCTGCCGACGACGAGCCCGGTGCCGTTTGGCGCATCGGCGGCCTGGTCGAGAAGCCCGCTCCCGAGGCGGCTCCGTCCAACCTGTACATCGTCGGTCGCTACCTGCTGAGCCCGTTGGTCATGGACCTGCTGGCCGATCAGCAGGCCGGTAAGGGCGGCGAGATTCAGCTGACCGACGCCATGGCCCGCTCGCTCGACCGCGAGGCCATGTATGCCGTCGTCATCGACCCGCTGTCGGGCTACGATACCGGTACCCCGTCTGGCTGGATGGCTACCAACGCCCTCATGGCTGCAAGCGATCCTCGCTTTGCCGGCGCCTTCTGGGATGCCATCGACGAGCGCGGCGGTTTGATGCGCAAATAAGCCTTTCGGGCATCGACATTTACGGGTGCGGACTTCGGTTCGCGCCCGTTTTTTTATAAGAGCTGCGATTGCCAGCCCTCTGTTCACAGAAAATATATGAACAGGTGTTCGATACACATACATTTACCTGCGCATTTTCTGTCGAAAAACTTTGCTACTCCAAAAACTCAATCGCGTCAAGGCTTTTCTTGCTCAACGGTCGGTACCTGATAAACTATTAGGTTGCGATAACTGGCGAAGCTATGCCTCGCCAATCCACCGAGCATTTCCGTGAAGGAGGAAAAACCTGGTGACCTACGCATACACTGCCACTGAGCGCAAGCGCGTCAGCTTCGGGAAAATCCCGGAGGCCATGGAGCTCCCCAACCTTATCTCTGTTCAAAGGGAATCCTTTGAGCGTTTTAAGGACGAGGGCCTTCGTGAGGCGTTCAAGGAATCCAGCCCCATCCAGAGTCAGAACCATGTTCTCGAGGTTACCTTCGGCGAGCATCAGTTCGGCGACCCCGCGCACACCGTCGAGGAGTGCCGCGAGAAGGACATGACCTATCAGGCCCCGCTTCTGACTGACGTCCGTCTCACCAACAAGGAGACCGGCGAGATCAAGGAGCAGCTCGTCTTTATGGGCGACTTCCCCATGATGACCGATCAGGGCACCTTCATCATCAACGGTACCGAGCGTATCGTCGTCTCGCAGCTCGTCCGCTCCCCGGGCGTGTACTACAGCTCCGAGATGGATTCGGGCAAGCAGATCTACAAGGCTCAGATCATCCCGTCCCGCGGTGCCTGGCTCGAGTTTGAGGTCGACAAGCGCGACCAGCTCATGGTCTCCATCGACCGTAAGCGCAAGCAGAGCGCCACGATGTTCCTGCGCGCCCTTGGCATCGCCGTCACCAACGACGATATCATCGAGCTGCTCGGCAACTCCGATGTGATCAAGCGCACCCTCGAGCGCGATACCGCCCTCACTCGCGAGGACGCCCTCATCGAGATTTACCGTCGTCTGCGCCCGGGCGAGCCTCCCACCGTGGATGCTTCCCGCAGCCTGCTCGAGGGCCTGCTCTTCAACCCGCAGCGCTACGATCTGGCCCGCGTCGGTCGTTACAAGGTCAACAAGAAGCTCAACCTCACCACCGAGGAAGAGGTCACGGTGCTCACCGACGAGGACATCGTCGCTACGCTTCGCTACCTGCTGTCCCTCGCTGCCGGCGAGCAGGGCTTCAAGGTCGACGACATCGACCACTTTGGCAACCGCCGCATTCGCACCGTCGGCGAGCTCGTCGCCAACCAGTTCCGTATCGGCATGAGCCGTATGGAGCGCGTCGTCCGTGAGCGCATGAGCTCCCAGGACATCGACGAGATCACCCCGCAGTCGCTCATCAACATCCGTCCGATCGTGGCCTCTATCAAGGAGTTCTTCGGTTCCTCGCAGCTCTCGCAGTTCATGGACCAGGCGAACCCCCTGACCGGTCTGACTCACAAGCGCCGTCTGTCCGCACTCGGCCCTGGCGGCCTTGCCGGCCACAAGTCGGGCTCCAGCCGCCGCACCAACGTGCCGACGGCCGTCCGCGACGTTCACAACTCGCACTACAGCCGCATGTGCCCGATCGAGACCCCCGAAGGCCCCAACATCGGCCTGATCGGCTCGCTCGCCCTCTACGCCCGCGTCAACGAGTATGGCTTCATCGAGGCCCCGTTCCGTCGTGTCGAGAACGGCGTTGCCACCGACCAGATCGACTGGATGACCGCTGACGAGGAAGAGAAGCACGTCATCGCGCCGGCCAACACGCCGCTCGATCCCAAGACCAACGAGTTCATCACGACCGATGCCGAGGGCAAGATCGTCCGTCCGCATACCGTGATCGCCCGTACCCGCGACTTCGACGGCTCCTTCGGCGCTCCCGCCGACGTGCCTGTCGAGGACGTCGACTACATGGACGTCTCGCCGCGTCAGATGCTCTCCGTCGCAGCCACGCTGATTCCGTTCCTCGAGCACGACGACGCCAAGCGTACGCTCATGGGCGCCAACATGCAGCGTCAGGCCGTGCCGCTGGTTCACCCCGCCGCTCCCTATGTCGGTACCGGCATGGAGCGTCGCGCCGCCCTGGACTCTGGCGAGGTTACCCTGGCCAAGAACGCCGGCGAAGTCATCTATGCCGACGCCTCCAAGATTATCGTCAAGCACGCCGGCGGCATGGACGAGTATCACCTGGCCAAGTACCAGCGCTCCAACCAGTCCACCTGCATCAACCACCGTCCGCTCGTGCGCGTCGGTGACACCGTTGAGCAGGGCGAGCCTCTGGCCGACGGTCCTTCGACCGATCATGGCGAGCTCGCACTGGGCCAGAACCTCACCGTGGCATACATGCCGTGGGAAGGCTTCAACTACGAGGACGGTATCGTCGTGTCCGAGCGCCTGGTGGCCGAGGACCTGCTGACGACCATCAATATCACCCGTCACGAGATCGACGCCCGCGACACCAAGCTCGGCCCCGAGGAGATCACTCGCGAGATCCCGAACCTCTCCGAGGACATGCTTGCCAACCTCGACGAGGACGGCATCATCCGCATCGGCGCCGAGGTCGGCCCTGGCGACATCCTGGTCGGCAAGGTCACGCCTAAGGGCGAGAGCGCTCTGACCGCCGAGGAGCGCCTGTTGCGCGCCATCTTCGGTGCCAAGGCTCACGATGTTCGCGACACCTCCCTTAAGATGCCTCACGGCGCTTATGGCCGCGTCATCGACGTCGTCCGCTTTAGCCGCGAGAACGGCGACGACCTGGCCCCCGGCGTCAACGAGCAGGTGCGCGTCTACGTCGCCCAGCGTCGTAAGATCCAGCAGGGCGATAAGATCGCCGGTCGCCACGGCAACAAGGGCGTTATCTGTAACGTTCTGCCGGTCGAGGACATGCCCTACATGGCTGACGGTACCCCGATCGACGTTATCCTCAACCCGCTGGGCGTTCCTTCGCGTATGAACGTCGGTCAGCTGCTCGAGTGCCACCTTGGCTGGGCTGCTGCCTGCGGTTGGGATACCGAGGATGCCGACTCCGACAAGTATGTCCCCGGTCCGTTCTTCGTCTCGACGCCCGTCTTCGACGGCGCCAAGGAGGACGAGATCGCCGAGGTCATCCGTCGCGCCAACAAGAACATGCTCAACAAGGCCACCGCTGCCTTTGGCGATCACATGCGCCCCGAGTTTGTCACCCAGCTTGACGAGCGCGGCAAGACCCGCCTGTTCGACGGCCGCACCGGCGAGGAGTTCCGCGAGCCCATTACCGTGGGTACGTCCTACATCCTCAAGCTCGGCCACATGGTCGACGACAAGATCCACGCCCGTTCGACCGGCCCTTACAGCCTGGTTACCCAGCAACCGCTGGGCGGCAAGGCTCAGTTCGGCGGCCAGCGCTTCGGCGAGATGGAAGTTTGGGCACTGTACGCATACGGTGCTGCCAACGTCCTGCAGGAGATCCTGACCGTCAAGTCCGACGATACCGTGGGCCGCGTCAAGACCTACGAGTCCATCGTCAAGGGCGAGAACGTCCCGGTTCCGGGTATCCCCGAGTCCTTCAAGGTTCTCGTCAAGGAGATCCGTTCCCTCGCACTGGACATCGAGCCCATGCACGATGCCGACGAGGACGCCTCCGCCCCTGTGACCGCCGAGGAGACCTCTGCTCTCGACGACCTGGCTGCGCTCGCCGGCGTTGACACCGACGTCGAGGCCCAGGATGCCGAGACCGCCGAGGCACCCGAGGCTGTCGCCGCCACGACCACTGATAAGGAGTAGTTGACTGTGGCAGATTTCGAAGCTACTGATTTTGACTCGGTAAAGATCTCCCTTGCCTCCGCCGACCAGATCCGTTCCTGGTCGCACGGTGAGGTCAAGAAGCCGGAGACCATCAATTACCGTACCCTCAAGCCCGAGAAGGACGGCCTGTTCTGCGAGAAGATCTTCGGTCCCGCCAAGGACTGGGAGTGCTCCTGCGGCAAGTACAAGGGCATCCGCTTTAAGGGCATCGTCTGCGAGCGCTGCGGCGTCGAGGTCACCTCGGCCAAGGTTCGTCGCGAGCGCATGGGTCACATCGAGCTCGCCGCTCCCGTGTCCCACATCTGGTACTTCAAGAGCCCCACGAGCTTCCCGATGAGCCGTATGCTCGACATCAAGTCCAAGGACCTCGAGAAGGTTCTGTACTTTGCCAGCTACATCATCACCGAGGTCGACTACGAGGCTCGCGAGGCCGACGCTGACGACCTGCGCGAGGAGCTCGCCGCCGATCTGGAAGAGATCGATGCCGAGTGCGCCCGCCAGATCGAGTCCCTCAAGGAGCAGGGCAACCCCGAGAACTTTGACGAGTTCTCCGACGAGGAGCCGCTGACCCCCGAGGAGATCGCCTCTGGCATCGTCGACATCGAGGAAGAGTGCAAGGACGAGAAGCAGCTCCGCACGGACGCCTTCAACGCCTTCATGAAGCTCACCGAGCGCGACCTCATCTCCGATGAGCCGCTGTTCCGCGAGATGACCCGTTACTACTCCATGTACTTCAAGGGTGGTATGGGTGCCGAGGCCGTCCGCGACCTGCTCGCTGCCATCGACCTCCCCTCCGAGGCCGAGAAGCTCAAGGCCATCATCGCCGACGAGGATTCCCAGAAGCAGAAGCGCGAGAAGGCCGTTAAGCGCCTCGAGGTCGTTGACGCCTTCCTGAAGGGCGGCAACAGCCCCGCGAACATGATCCTGGATGTCATCCCGGTCATTCCGCCCGATCTGCGCCCGATGGTCCAGCTCGACGGCGGCCGCTTCGCCGCGTCCGACCTCAACGACCTGTATCGTCGCGTGATCAACCGTAACAACCGACTCAAGCGCCTGCTCGACCTGGACGCCCCTGCGATCATCGTGAACAACGAGAAGCGCATGCTCCAGGAGTCCGTGGATGCCCTGTTCGACAACGGCCGTCGTGGTCGCCCGGTCTCTGGCCGTGGCGGTCGCCCGCTCAAGTCGCTCGCTGAGGCCCTCAAGGGCAAGCAGGGTCGTTTCCGTCAGAACCTGCTGGGCAAGCGTGTCGACTACTCCGGCCGTTCGGTAATCGTTACCGACCCCAAGCTGCTGCTGCACCAGTGCGGTCTGCCCAAGACCATGGCGCTGGAGCTCTTCAAGCCCTTCGTCATGAAGCGCCTGGTCGAGCTCGGCAAGGTCGAGAACATCAAGGGCGCCAAGCGCGCTATCGACCGCGGTGCCACCTTTGTGTGGGATATCCTCGAAGAGGTCATCGACGGTCGCGTCGTGCTGCTCAACCGTGCACCGACCCTGCACCGTCTGTCCATCCAGGCCTTTGAGCCGGTGCTGGTCGAGGGCAAGGCTATCCACCTGCACCCGCTGGTCTGCTCGCCCTTCAACGCCGACTTCGACGGCGACCAGATGTCTGTCCACGTGCCGCTGTCCAGCCAGGCTCAGGCCGAGGCTCGCGTGCTCATGCTCTCTGCGAACAACCTGCGCTCGCCGGCATCCGGCAAGCCGGTTAACATCCCTTCGCAGGACATGATCATTGGTGTGTACTACCTCACCCAGGTCCGCGAGGGTCTGCCGGGCGAGAACCACGTGTTCGCCAGCTTCGACGACGCGCTGCACGCCTATGACTGCCGTTCCGAGGTCGACATGCAGGCCAAGATCCAGGTTCGCGTGTCCGCTGCCGATGCCAACGTCATCAACGAGGACGGCACCCGTATCTTCCGCGTCGAGAACGGCAAGAACGAGTTCGTCGACTACGACGTTACCGGCAACAAGACCGCGCGCTTCGAGACCTCTATCGGCCGCATCATCTTCAACCGCCAGTGCCTGCCCGAAGACTATGAGTTCATGAACTACAAGATGGTCAAGGGCGATGTGGCCAAGCTGGTTGCCGACTGCTGCGATCGTTACCCCGAGGCCAAGGTCGGCCCGATCCTCGACGCCATCAAGTACTCCGGCTTCCACTACGCTACCCGCGCCGGCCTCACCATCTCGGTGTGGGACGCTCTCATCCCTGCCGAGAAGCAGGAGCTGCTCGATCGCGCCCAGGCCAACGTCGACCAGATCAACGAGTACTTCGAGGAGGGCTTCATCAACGAGACGGAGCGCCACATCGAAGTCGTTAACGAGTGGACCGCTTGTACCGACAAGGTCGCAGCGCTCATGCTCGACTTGTTCGACGAGGAGAACCCGCTCTACATGATGGCCGACTCCGGCGCCCGTGGTTCTAAGACCCAGCTGCGTCAGCTCGGCGGCATGCGTGGCCTGATGGCAGACATGTCCGGCGAGACGATCGACCTTCCCATTAAGGCGAACTTCCGCGAGGGCCTGCTGCCGCTCGAATACTTCATTTCGACCTACGGCGCCCGTAAGGGCCTGGTCGATACCGCATCCCACACCTCGGACTCTGGTTACCTGACCCGTCGTCTGGTCGACGTGGCCCAGGACGTCATCGTCCGCGAGGAGGACTGCGGTACGCACGAGGGCGTCACCTACAACCTCATCATCCCTGGCACCACCGACCTCAACACCGACCTCGTCGGCCGTTGCTTCATTGAGGACGTCGTGGCTCCCGATGGCACCGTGCTCTTTGAGCAGGACGGCTACATCGAGAAGGTCGCCGACATCCAGAAGATGGTCGATGCGGGCCTCAAGAAGGTCAAGCTTCGCGCGCTGCTCACCTGCCGCTCCAAGTACGGCGTGTGCCAGAAGTGCTACGGCTGGGATCTTTCCACCCGTCGTCCGGTCGCCATCGGTACCGCGGTCGGCATTATTGCCGCCCAGTCCATCGGCGAGCCCGGTACGCAGCTTACGATGCGTACCATTCACTCCGGCGGCGTCGCTGGCGTCGACGATATTACGCAGGGTCTGCCTACGGTCAGCCGTATGTTCGATATCGTCGGCAACGTCAACGAGAAGATCCTGGGTCGCGAGGCCGAGCTGGCTCCGTACTCCGGTCACCTCTCGATTAAGCCCGAGAAGTCCGAGTACGTGCTGACGCTCACTGACTCCGAGGATCACACCCGTGTCCTCGACGAGCGTCGCGTCCCCGCATCGGTGCGCTTTATGCCCGAGATCGAGGACGGCTGCGAGGTTCGCGCCGGCGACCAGATCACCAAGGGCTTCGTCAACTTCCGCAACCTGCGCAAGCTGACCGACATCGAGTCGACGATGCACACCTTCGTCGAGAGCGTCAAGGACGTCTACACCAGCCAGGGCGTCGACCTGAACGACAAGCACATCGAGGTGCTCGCACGTCAGATGCTGCGTCGCGTTCAGATCACCAACCCCGGTGACTCCAAGTACCTGCTTGGTCAGTACGTCGACCGCTACGAGTTCGCTGACGAGGTCGAGCGCGTTGCCCGTCTGGGCGGTCAGGCTCCCGTGGCCGAGCCCGTCATCCTGGGTACGCTCAAGGTCGCGTCCAACATCGACTCCTGGCTGTCGAGCGCTTCGTTCATCCGTACCGCCGGCGTCCTTACCGAGGCTGCCATCGAGGGCAAGGTCGACCACCTGCTCGACCTTAAGTCCAACGTCATCGTCGGTAAGAAGATTCCGGCCGGTACCGGCCTCAAGCCGTACGCCAACGCCAAGCTGACGTATCGCACGGCCGACGGCTACGTGGACATCGACGGCCCGGCTTCGCCCAACGCCAAGTCGCTGCCCGAGTGGGCTCCGGTGGAGCTCAAGGACCTGGACGAGCAGCTCCCGCAGCAGCTCGACTGGGCCGGCTACGACGAGTTCGGTGGTGCTGACGGTTCGTTCACCCGCAACGGCCACACCATCTCCGCCGAGAAGGCTCGCCTGTACCTGTTCGACGACCTGGGCGTGTCGCAGCGCTGGACCAACAAGTTCAGCGAGGTCGGCATCGAGACGGTCGGCGACCTGGTCGGCAAGTCCGAGGAAGATCTGCTGCGCATCGATGGTATCGGTGCCAAGGCGATTGAGGAACTCCGTGACGGCCTCGAGGCCCACGACCTGCTCTACATCCTCGAGAACAACGACGACGTTGCCGACGAGGAAGACCTCTCGCAGCTGCTGCAGATGGTCTTTAGCCCCGACGGTCCGGACGATATCCTGCTGGGTACCTCCGCTCCGACGCATCACGCCGACGCCGACGAGGAGCTTCTGGGCGCCCCGATCGACGACAAGAAGGCTCCCGCCAACGGCGCGATCAACGAGGACATGGCTTCTCTCGACGAGCTGCTCAACCAGCTCGTGGACACCGACGACGCCGAAGAGGCCAAAGACAACGACGAGGAGTAATTTCCTGGTACGTTAACCGCCCTTCCAAAGACCCGTTTCCCAACAGGGAAGCGGGTCTTTTTTGGTGAGGAACGTTACCCCGACGAGCACGTCGGATTCCCGGAACGGGCCGCCCGCTGTTTAAGTTTGTCGCGAGTTCCGCACGCAAAGGAAAGCACTTAATTTGCTTTCCGTCTTGCGCAGGACTGTAGAGCAGCAAACTTAAACAGCGGGCGGCCCGTTCCGGGAAACTGCCCCCGCGCACAGAAGGGGATTCCTTTTGCCAATAAGGGACAGGTTTATTTTGGTAGGTTATTCCTGCTTGAATTTGAAACATTTCGTTCGGTCAAAGCGTATCTATGGTGAGGGCCTCAGCAAGAATCATTAACGTCACCGGGAGGTGATTATGGAAGAACAAGCATTTAGACAGGCGGTCGAGGATCATCGTGATGTCGTGTTTCGAATCGCATTGACGTACCTGCGCGATCGTGCCGATGCCGACGATATTGCCCAAGATGTCTTTCTTAAGTTGCTTAAAAGCGATGGACACTTTGAAAGTTGGGAGCATCTTCGCCGCTGGCTTATCCGGGTCACGATCAATGAATGTAAATCGCTCTTTCGAAAGCCATGGAGGCGTGTGGAGGATATTGAGAACCTGGCCGATTCGCTTTCGGCGGCGCAGGATGAGACCAAGGCGGTCCTGTCAGACGTTATGCGACTTCCGGAGCGATTCCGCGTTCCCATCGTGCTCTATTACTATCTGGGCTTTTCGACCTCAGAGATTGCCGAGTTGTTGCATGTACCAGCCGCGACCGTTCGAACGCGTTTGGCTCGCGGCAGGTCGAAGCTCAAGTTCATCCTAGAGGAGGGCGACCGTGAAATCCAATCAAATCAAGCAGGCCTTCGAGTCCATCCAAGCCGATAGTGATCTTGCAGATCGCGTCCTTAATACTGCTGCGGGTGAGCCGCTTCATCGAAAGGGCCACGCAAAGCCTCTCTATGTTGCCGTAATCGGGTGTCTTGTCGGAGTGTTGGCGACTGGAGGGGTCGCCTACGCAGTTATCAATTCCAGCTATTTTGCCTCAGCCTGGGGAAACCACGGCAACGGGGATTCCATTACCTGGACCAACGGCGGCTCATCGGGGACTCAATATACCTACACCAGAGAGTTCGGTGACGGCATCGCGCCCCAAAGCCTGGATGGCACAGTCCAGAAGGTTGATCTGTCCGTCGAGGGTAATGGCTATACGCTCGATATCCATGAGATGGCTATTGACCAAAACGGCTGCGGAGCCGTGACGTTTACGTTGTCCAATCCAAATGGAGTTAACTACTACAAGCCAGCAGCAGAGATTGGCGAACTTGTTCTTTATGGTGAAGAAGAACAGGGCATCGGCACGCCCAGCATGAACTTCGGCGAGGAATGGGCTGACACACGCTGCACAATTGATAAAGACACATCAAGCGACACGGTCATTAATGGCACGATGTACTTTGCCTCGTGGAATCGCGAGCGAGATTTGGGACATGCGGTCACCTGGAATATCTGCTGGACTGAGGGCGAAGGCGAGGACGCGAAGCTGTTCGAGGCATCGACGCCCGAGTTTAGCGTTGGAGCGTACGTCGATACAAAGGAACTCCGCTCCGATGACTCGCCTCTCGAGATCAGCCCGTTTTCCATCCAGACGCACATCGACGATCTGGGCATTGACGCAGTCACGAAAAAGTTGACCGTTACCTACAAGGATGGATCGGAGCAGATTATCGAAGACGATGCTGCGGGCGCGTACAATTTCTATGTCTCGATGACGCGCAATAGTGGAGAGAACATCTCGGTGCCGACAAAACTGATCAATGTCGATCAAGTGGTCTCGGTAACCCTTGAGGGCACGAGGTACACATCAACAGGAGAGACCGAAACAGAAGTACCCTTTACCATCGTCTATTCGTAAGATTTGGGGCCGCTTCCTACTAGGGGAGGCGGCCCATTTTGCGTTAAATGGGCGGTTAAAGCGAGCGACATTCGTCCGATTTTCGGAAGTATGCGGCAAAATCCCGATAGGCCGACCACACCGCATATGCTCAAGCGTTCTACCTGCCGGTTTGTTATCGCAAAACCCTTGTGCGCTCGGCAAGTTCATAATTTGCCGCATACTTCCGAAAACGCCGCCGATTTCCATACGACAGATGAGAGCAGATCACCGCTGGAGCGCAGCGTTTCCCAAGATAAAACCGACCAAAATAAACCTGTCCCTATTTGGCAGGGAACGTTGCCCCGACGAGCACGTCGGATTCCCGGCCCGGGCGGCACAGGGGTTAAGTTTGTCGCGAGTTCCGCACGAGCCGGAGAGCACTTAATGTGCTCTCCGTGCGAGCCAGGACTGTAGAGCAGCAAACTTAGCCCCCGCGCCGCCCGGGCCGGGAATCCGCCCCTGCGCACAGGAGGGGATCCCTTTTGTGTAGGCTTTGCGGAAATGTGCCAATTTTGGGATACGCCCGGCGGCGTGGTCTGTTGACGGCACAGCTAACGGCACGTATCCTATCGAACTGCGTGTTTCGTAGGGGGATGCTGACCCCTCGATTCAAGCCGTTGCACTTTACAGAAAGCTGGAATCATTCGAGAAGGAGTACGCTTTGCCTACTATTAACCAGCTGGTTCGCCAGGGCCGTCGTTCCGTGCCCAAGAAGTCCAAGAACGCTGCTCTGCAGCACAACTCCCAGAAGCGCGGCGTGTGCACCCGCGTCTTCACCACGAGCCCCAAGAAGCCGAACTCGGCTCTTCGTAAGGTTGCCCGTGTTCGCCTCGTCAACGGCATCGAAGTTACTGCTTACATCCCGGGTGAGGGCCACAACCTGCAGGAGCACTCCATCGTGCTCGTCCGCGGCGGTCGTGTCCGTGACCTCCCTGGTGTCCGTTATCACGTCATCCGTGGCGCCTACGACGCTGCTCCGGTCCAGAACCGTATGCAGGCCCGTTCCAAGTACGGTGCTAAGCGCCCCAAGGCTAAATAAGCCAGATAACGTTTTGATACTTTCGCCGTGTGCCGCCTAAGCGCCGCACGGTAGACACTTAAGGAGATTTCACATGCCGCGTCGTGCAGCAGCTAATCGTCGTGAGGTTCAGCCTGACGCCGTTTACAACAACCGCCTGGTGACTCAGCTCATCAACAAGGTCCTTCTTGACGGCAAGAAGGCCACCGCTGAGCGCATCGTTTACACCGCTTTCGAGATCGTTGCCGAGAAGTCCGAGGGTGGCGACGCTCTCGCTACCTTCAAGAAGGCTATGGACAACGTCAAGCCCACGCTCGAGGTTAAGCCCAAGCGTGTCGGTGGCGCTACCTATCAGGTCCCGATGGAGGTCAACTCCCGTCGTTCCACCGCTCTGGGTATCCGCTGGATCGTCAACTTCTCCCGCGCTCGCAAGGAGAAGACCATGGCCGAGCGTCTCGCCAACGAGATCCTCGACGCTTCCAACGGCCTGGGCGCTTCCGTCAAGAAGCGTGAGGACGTCTTCAAGATGGCCGAGGCCAACCGCGCGTTCTCTCACTATCGTTGGTAAGTTAAGGTAAGGAACTAACATGGCTAAGCCTAAGTACAAGCTTTCCGATACCCGTAACATCGGCATCATGGCTCACATCGATGCCGGTAAGACCACCACGACCGAGCGTATTCTTTACTACACCGGTAAGACCCACAAGATCGGTGAGGTCCATGAGGGCGCTGCCACCATGGACTGGATGGTTCAGGAGCAGGAGCGCGGCGTAACCATTACCTCCGCTGCTACCACGTGCTTCTGGAAGAAGGACGGTACCGACTACCGCATCCAGATCATCGACACCCCGGGCCACGTTGACTTCACCGCCGAGGTCGAGCGCTGCCTGCGCGTCCTCGATGGCGCTGTCGCCGTCTTCGACGCCGTTGCCGGCGTTCAGCCCCAGTCTGAGACCGTTTGGCGTCAGGCTTCCACCTTTAACGTCCCCCGCATCGCCTTCATCAACAAGTATGACCGCGTGGGCGCTGACTTCTTCAACGCTATCGAGACCATGAAGGATCGTCTCGACGCTAACGCCGTGGCCGCTCAGGTCCCGATGGGCGCCGAGGACAACTTCTGGGGCGTCATCGACCTGGTCACCATGACTGCATGGGACTTCAAGGCCGACGAGAAGGGTATGACCTACCCCGAGCCGATGGACGAGATCCCGGCTGAGTTCGCCGACATCGCTGCCACCAAGCGCGAGGAGCTCCTCGACGCTGCTGCCAGCTTTGACGACGAGCTCATGGAGAAGATCCTCATGGAGGAGGACTTCACCGTCGAGGAGCTCAAGGCCGCTCTGCGCAAGGGCGTTCTGGCCAACGAGCTCAACCTCGTCTTCGTGGGCTCCGCCTACAAGAACAAGGGCGTTCAGGAGCTGCTCGACGCTGTCGTCGACTACCTGCCCAGCCCGCTCGACGTTGAGGCCGTCACCGGTACCGATCCGGACACCGGCGAGGAGATCCAGCGTCATCCTTCCTTCGACGAGCCCTTCTCCGGCCTGGTCTTCAAGATCATGACCGACCCGTTCGTCGGTAAGCTCACCTACGTCCGCGTTTACTCCGGCCGCGCCGAGTCCGGCTCCTACGTGGTCAACGCTTCCAACGGTCAGCGCGAGCGCCTCGGCCGCATCCTCGAGATGAACGCCGCCGAGCGTATCGACCGTGACGACGCTGCCGCCGGCGACATCGTCGCTTGCGTCGGCTTCAAGAACTCCACCACCGGTGACACCCTGTGCGAAGAGGGCAAGGAGATCGTCCTCGAGAAGATCGAGTTCGCTAAGCCCGTTATCGACGTTGCCATCGAGCCCAAGACCAAGGCCGAGCAGGACAAGATGTCCCTCGCTCTGACCAAGCTCGCCGAGGAGGACCCGACCTTCCAGGTGTCCACCAACCACGAGACCGGCCAGACCATCATCGCCGGCATGGGTGAGCTGCACCTCGAGATCATCGTCGACCGTCTGCTCCGCGAGTTCAAGGTTGACGCTAACGTTGGTAAGCCCCAGGTTGCCTACCGCGAGACCGCTGGTCACGACGTCGAGAAGGCTGAGGGCAAGTTCGTCCGTCAGTCCGGCGGTCGCGGTCAGTACGGCCATGCCGTCATCAAGCTCGAGAAGATGGAGGAGGGCTTCGGCTACGAGTTCGTCAACGCTATCGTCGGCGGTGTCGTGCCCAAGGAGTACATCCCGTCCATCGACAAGGGCATCCAGGAGGCCCTGAACACCGGTGTTATCGCCGGCTTCCCGGTCCTCGACGTTAAGGTCACCCTGTTCGACGGTTCTTACCACGAGGTCGACTCCTCCGAGGCCGCCTTCAAGATCGCCGGTTCCATGGCTATCAAGGACGCCCTCAAGAAGTCCGATCCGCAGCTGCTCGAGCCGATCATGGCTGTCGAGGTCGAGACCCCCGAGCAGTACATGGGCGACGTTATGGGCAACCTCTCCGGTCGCCGCGGCAAGATCGAGGGCATGGAGGATCGCAAGAACAGCAAGCTCATCCGTGCCAAGGTGCCGCTGGGCGAGATGTTCGGTTACGCTACCGACCTTCGCTCCCAGACCCAGGGCCGTGCATCCTACACGATGCAGTTCGACTCTTATGAGCCCGCGCCCAAGTCCATCGTGGACGAGGTCATGAGCAAGAACGCCTAAGTTCGAGCTCCCTGTTACGTAATCCGCGAGAGCATCTCTCGCACTCTTTGGAGGTTTAAGTTGGCTACCCAGAAGATCCGCATTCGCCTCAAGGGCTATGATCACGAGGTCGTCGATCAGTCCGCGAAGCTCATCGTCGAGACCGCTCAGAAGACCGGCGCTCGCGTTTCCGGTCCTGTCCCCCTGCCCACCGAGCGCAACCTGTATACGGTTATCCGCTCGCCGCACGTGAACAAGGACTCCCGTGAGCAGTTCGAGATGCGCACTCACAAGCGCCTCATCGACATCCTCGACCCCACCTCGGGCACCGTTGATTCGCTCATGCGTCTCGACCTCCCCGCTGGCGTCGACATCGACATCAAGCTCTAAGCGATATCGCTCATAGCTTACAGAGCCCCGCTGCCATGTTGGTAGCGGGGCTCTTTTGTTTTGAATAATGGTTTGGACTGCCGGGCATTGCTGCCGAGTAGGTGGCTGCAGCGCCCTATTCGCTCAAGGGACGCAGCGATGCCTCCTCAAAATGGAAGGATCGCAAGCCGTCTTCTGTCTCGATGCACGCGCGACCAAAGTCATCGACCGTTTGAAAGATGCCTCGCGCCAGTTCGTCTCCTGCGGGGGAGCGGGCGGTAACGCGCTCTCCAATCCAATTGAGGTGAGTGACATATTCGCCGTGGACGGGCGCGAGCGGTCCAGTGTTTTCTTTCATGGCGTCGAGCAGATCTGCCCACGCGTCCACAGCGTTTACGACGGTGTAATAGACCTCCTTGAGCAGCACATCGACGGCGGGAACATTCTCGTTGAGGTCTGAGAGGCCAATTGCCGCTAGGCCGCCATCGGGTACCTCTTGGGGCGTGTAGTTTACGTTGATGCCAATGCCGCAGACGGCGAAGGGCATGCCTTTGTTGTCGCGTGCCGCCTCGACCAGAATGCCGCCGAGCTTGCGTCCTCGCGCTACCATGTCGTTGGGCCATTTGAGGCCAATCTCGTTTGCAAGACCCTGCTTTTCGAGCGCCTCGAGCACCGCTAGGCCGCTGACGGCGGCAAGACCAGAGTACTTGGCGGGATCAACACGTGGACGCAGGAGAATCGAGAGCAACAGGTTGCCGGCGGTTGAATCCCACTTGTGGCCGCGTCTGCCGCGTCCTGCCGTTTGCGCGCGGGCGGCAAGTCCCGTGCCGTGCGGCGCTCCTTGTTTTCCTGCTTCGAGCAGGTCATCGTTGGTCGATCCGGTTACGTCGACTATCGTTAATTTGGCATCCATAACGGCTGCTACCTCCTTAATGAATAAGTGAATAACGCAATGGTGTCGAGAAGTAGACACAATGTGAAGCCTTTGTCGCATTTGGACAATTTAATGTTAACACGTCAACAACGATTGAAATGCGCTATCCTCTCTTAGTCGATGTAAACACATCAACAACTCAAAGGAGGTTAGTGATGGGTTTCACGATTCTTGGAACAGGCTCGGCGCTTCCCGAGCGCAGCGTTTCCAATGACGAGCTGTCCGAGTTCCTCGATACCTCGGATGAGTGGATTTTTACCCGCACGGGGATCAAGAGCCGCCATGTGTGCACCACCGAGTCGCTCGACGACCTTGCCGTGGCAGCAAGCGAGCAAGCGCTCCGGACGTCCGGAATTGATGCGAATCAGCTGGATCTTATCGTCTGTTCGACGACGACGGGCGATCATCTCGTTCCCGCCGAAGCGTGCGCCGTTGCTGAGCGCCTGGGTGCCACATGTCCTGCCTTCGACGTTTCGGCGGCTTGTGCCGGCTTCGTATTTGCGCTCGATGTCGCCGAGGGCTATATCGCCCGCGGTCGCGCCAAGCACGTGCTGGTCGTTGCCGCCGAGCAGATGACGCGCGCGCTCGATTGGACCGACCGTGCCACGTGCGTGCTCTTTGGCGATGGGGCAGGCGCCGCAGTGATTGAGGCTGGGGGAGACAGCCCCCTTGCCGTTGAGCTTTCGACGGCGCCCGACGTCGAGACGTTGCGCGTCCCCGGTCTGGTTGGCACCTCGCCGTTTAAGGCTTCCGCAGATAGCGAAAGCGTGCTTTCCATGAACGGCCGTCGCGTCTTCAAGTTTGGCGTCAATGCCATCTGCGACACGGTCCATAAGCTTGCGAGCGATGCAGGCATTTCGGTCGAAGACATCGATCATTTTGTATTCCATCAGGCTAACGAACGAATCCTGAGTCAGGCGGTCAAGCGTCTCGGCGTGCCAGACGAGCGCGTGGTTCGAACGCTACGCGAGACCGGCAACATTTCGAGCGCCTGCATTCCCTTTGCGCTTGACCGGCTGGCACGTACCGACGCACTGAATGAGGACGACACCATCGCCCTCGTTGGATTTGGCGCCGGCCTGGATATAGGTGGCTATCTGCTTCGTTGGAAGTAGTCGCACATAGGAAATAAAAACGCCCCTAGGGCACAAACAAAGGAGAACTACCATGGCAGATCAGAAGACCTTCGAGCGCGTTTGCGACGTTATCCGCGAGACCGCTGGCCTTGACGACGTCGAGATGAAGCCCGAGTCCACGCTCGAGGAGATTGGCCTCGACAGCCTGGGTACCGTCGAGATCCTCGTCGCCGTCGAGGACGAGTTTGGCATTGAGCTCGATACCGAGGAGAACCCCAAGACGGTTGGCGAGTTCGCCGATACGGTCGAGGCGGCATTGGAGAAGTAGAGATGCTCAAGACTCCTCTCTGCGAGCTGCTCGGCATCGAAAAGCCCGTGTTCCAGGGCGGCATGGCCTGGATTGCCGATGCTTCGCTTGCCTCGGCCGTGTCCGAGGCCGGCGGGTTGGGAATCATCGCGGCCATGAATGCCGACGCCAACTGGCTGCGCGATCAGATTCACGAGCTGCGCACCAAGACGGATAAGCCTTTTGGCGTGAACGTCATGCTTATGAGCCCGTTTGCCGACGAGGTCGCACAGGTTGTGATCGACGAGCAAGTGCCGGTCGTCGTGACGGGTGCCGGCAATCCCACCAAGTACATGAAGGCTTGGAACGACGCGGGCATCAAGGTCATCCCGGTTGTTGCCTCGGTGGCGCTGGCGCGTCTCGTGGCGCGTCGCGGGGCCACCGCCGTGGTTGCCGAAGGCACCGAATCGGGTGGACATATTGGCGAGACGTCGACGATGGCGCTCGTTCCGCAGGTTGTCGACGCGGTCGATATCCCCGTTGTGGCAGCCGGCGGTATCGCGGATGGCCGCGGGGTGGCGGCCGCCTTTATGCTTGGCGCCGCTGGCGTCCAAGTGGGCACGCGTTTTCTCGTTGCCGATGAGTGTACCGTCTCCGAGCAATACAAAGAGCTGGTGCTCAAGGCGGGCGACACGTCGACGCGTGCGACCGGTCGCTCGACGGGACATCCGGTTCGCGCTCTCAAGAGCCCCTTTACCAACGCGTATGCCAAGAACGAGGCGGCGGGCGCAAGTGCCGAGGAGCTTGGGGCCATGGGCACAGGTGCGCTTCGCAAGGCCGCCAAGGACGGTAATTACGAAGAGGGTTCGTATTTGTGCGGACAGATTGCTGGCATGGTCAACGAACGCCAGAGCGCACGCGAAATCGTCAACGATCTGGTCGATGGCGCCGAGCATGTCCTGAAGGGTGCGTCCGCATGGGTAGCGTAGCGTTTCTGTTTGCAGGCCAGGGTGCCCAGCATCCCGCGATGGGCGTCGACCTTATCGAAGCGTCGCCGGCGGCTGCCGAGGTGTTTGCAATCGCCGATGAGGTGCGCCCGGGGACCAGCGAGCAGTGCCAGAGCGCCTCGAAAGAGGAGCTCTCGCAGACCGAGAACACGCAGCCTTGCGTGTTCGTTCACGACCTGGCAGCGGCTACCGCTCTGCGCGAGCGCGGCGTGGTGCCTGCCGCCTGTGCGGGATTCTCGCTGGGCGAGG
>URDE01000018.1:0-26664 GCA_900546525.1 uncultured Collinsella sp. | reverse complement strand
CGTGTAGTACGACAGGGTCTGGAGGTACTCGTAGCCCCATCCCGAGAGACGCTCGCCGGGAGTGCCGTCCTGGAAGCCCTCGTTGTTGACGAGCCAGCCGACGCGGACCGTCTTGACTTGCTGATCGGAGTCGGCGGCAAAGGCGGGGGCGGGCGCGACGGCGCTCAGTATGGCGAGCGCGGTAAGCGCAACGGCCAGAGCGCGACATATAACTGAACGAAGGACAGTGGCAGCTCTCACATGCAATCCTAACGAATCGAGACATTACCGCATAAGAATACCAGCTCCGCCTGCCCAGTCGGCAGCAGCACCGCTAGACGGTCCCACAACCGGCAGTTGGAGACAGTCCCTTTCTGCCGGCACAAAAGGAACGTCCCTAACTGCCGGTTGTGGGACAATACCGAGCGAACGAGATTGGTCGTCTGGGAAAAGGGGTCGCGATGAACAAGTTGAGGACGCTTGCCGATGTGCTGCGACAGGCTGGCTTTGCGCGCATCACGGGCTTGTTTCTTATCTTTTACCTGCTGTGCTCGACGGCCGTCTGGCTGTCCGAGCCTACGACCCTCACCTTTGGCGATGGACTTTGGTTTAGCTTTGAGACGGTCTCGACCATCGGCTTTGGCGACATTCCGGCCGAAACACCGGTTGCCCGCGCTATTACCGTCGTCTTGAGCGTTATTAGCATCTTCTACATCGCCATGCTCACGGGCGTGGCGGTGAACTACTGCAATACGCTCATCAAGATGCGTCAAAAGGACACCATGGCGCGCTTTATGGACGATCTTGAGCATTTGGAAGAGCTTGATCGTGACGAGCTCGCCGACCTGTCGCGCCGTGTGCGCGAATATCGCCGACGCCAACGCTAGAGCGGGCGCCGTGCGTCACGACGAGGGGGATTGCATATGAACATCACGGTATACCTGGGCGCCAGCGTTGGTAACGACCCGGCATTTCTGCCTGCGGTGCAAGAACTGGGCAACTGGATTGGCTCCAACGGGCACGCGCTGGTATACGGCGGGTCCAAATCGGGCCTGATGGGCGCGCTTGCCGATAGCGTGCTCGGGGCAGGCGGACACGTGACGGGCGTTGAGCCGAGCTTTTTTATCGAGGCGGAGTTCCAGCACGAGGGCATCGACGACCTTATCGTTACAAGTGACATGGCCGAGCGCAAAGCCAAGATGATCGAGCTCGGTGATGCGTTCATCGCCTTTCCCGGTGGGACGGGCACGCTCGAGGAGATTGCCGAGGTCATGTCCGCGGTATCGTTGGGGCACCTGAGTGCTCCGTGCATTCTGTACAACCTGGGTGGGTACTACAACGACCTCAAAGCCCTGCTCGGGCACATGATTGATAAAGGGCTTTCGAGCCCGAGGCGTCAGCAAGGCATTTACTTTGTCGAGGATCTGTGCGAAATCGCATCAATTATCAACGGATAAGCCTTGAGCCTGTCCCGCCGTGCTTCCCGTTGGCTCCGTTTGCGGCGCAGACGGTTGGCTCGTTCGGGCAACGCTCGCTCTACAATAAAACGTAACTATGTCGACTTTGACCGCGGGAGGTCCCGATGGACAACCTTGCCAAACCCACAAACCGCGCGCTGTTTTTAGCTAGCGTTGCCGTGACCGGTGCGTTCGCAGGTGCCGCGGTCTGGCTGTTCTTTTTCGCGATGGAGCACGGTATCGACTATCTATGGACCGAGATTCCGCACGCGCTGGGCGTCGCTTCGCCCGAGCTTGCCAGTGGCCCGTTTGGCTTTTTGCCGTACCCGTTTTTTGTCTGCCTGCTGGGCGGTCTGTTAATCGGTCTGTACGAAAAGATGACAGGCACCAAGACCGATGACCTCAACCAGGTGATGGCTAAGGTTAAGCAAGACGGGCGCTATCCGTACGACAACCTGGGCAAACTTTCGCTCGCGGCATTGCTGCCGCTGCTGTTTGGCGGAAGTATTGGACCGGAGGCCGGCCTGACTGGCGTTATCGCGGGTCTGTGCAGCTGGGTCGGCGACCGCATGCGCCGCTTTGGCGCTGAGTTTAGGGAGCTCACGCTGTTGGGCACCCAGGCCGCGCTGACGGCGCTCTTTACCGCGCCCGTCTTTGGCTTTGTGGCGCCGCTCGCCGGTAGCGCCGACGGCCAAGGCGAAGACGCCGACGATGGGTCCGCGTCCGGCGAGATCGCCATCAAGCTGCCCAAGGCACAGAAGACTGTGGTCTACGGTATCGCGATCGCTGGCGGTCTGGGCACCTACCTGCTGCTTGGCCAACTTGTGGGCGGCGGCATGGGCATGCCCAGGTTCGAGGCCGCCGAGGTGGGCAACCTGGAGCTTGCCTGGCTCATCCCGCTGGCGTTGGTTGGCACCGTTTGCGGCTGGCTGTACTTTGTCTCGGAGCACGCGAGCGAGGCGCTGTCCCATGCAATAGGGGAGCGTCCTGTCGTCAAGGCCATGCTGGCCGGTCTGGCGCTCGCCATCTGCGGCACGGTCTTGCCCTACACCATGTTTGCCGGCGAGACCCAGGCCGATGTACTTATGGAGACCTACCTCACCATTCCCGCCGGCGTGCTTATCGCGACCGGTCTTGTTAAGGCCATGCTGACGCCCGCCCTCATCAACCTTGGTTGGCGCGGCGGCCACTTCTTCCCCGTTATCTTCTCGGGCGTGAGCCTGGGCTATGGCCTTGCCATCCTCACCGGCGCAGATCCGGTCTTTTGCGTCGCCGTCTGCACGGCATCGACGATGGGCGCCGTCATGCGCCAGCCTGTCATGGTTGTGGGCCTGCTGCTTATGTGTTTCCCGCTCAAGGGCATCGTTTGCATGATCATTGCCGCAGCCATCGCCGCTGGCATTCCGCTGCCCAAGCCGCTGCGCAAGTAGCACGGTGACGCACGCCGGGGACATGCCGTTTGTCACGGATTTGCGGATGGGCGATTGCGACCGATAGTGGCCTGCATAGGTCGAGTTTCGCGTGCCTACAGATCGCGTACTTGATAAACCTTGGTGCTGACGGTACAGCTGACTGCACATAGCGCGAGGGCCAGTACGGCAATTCCTGTGCACAGGCAGCCAAGAACGGCAGGATCGGGATTCGCTCCGGCAATCGACATGAGCCAGTTGCTGATGGGGTTGGAGGAGCTCAGCGTGGCCATGATGCCGCAACCAAGCAGGGCAAACAGGCCAACGGATAGGCGCAGCGCCTCCATGTGACCAAATCGAAAGAACAGCGGCTGCGCCAAAAACACCATCATGAGGGAGATGAGCATCGATGCTGCCGAGGCGATTGCGATTTCAAAGACCGTCTGTCCCGTCGAAGGAATGCCCGCGCTGTTGAAGAGCGGGATGGAGGCGATGCTCAAAAGCGTAGCTGCACATGCCATGACGGCGGAGAAGACAATAACGCTCAGGTAGCGTGCGCGGATGATGTCTTTGCGCGAGAAGGGCAGCGTTGCCCGGTAGCGCTCCCAACCGTTTTGATTGTCGAAACCGGCCAGTGAGTTCATGACTATGATGGGCGACATGGCACTGACGGCGCAGGCGCCGGCGCTCATACCGGAATCGCCATCCGACGCGTTGACGAGCGTCAGCACAACGAAGATGAACAAGCCGACGCCCGCAATGCTCGGGATGAGCGTGCGAACGATGGCGAGTTCGGACATAAAGGCGCGTTTCATTTCGAAGCCCCTTTCAGTATGAGGCGCAGATAGTCATCAATGGTTGCCCGATCGCAGGGAATCTCGGGAAAGGCCTCGAGCGTTTCGCGACGGTTGGGTACGAGTACGTCCACGCTGTAGGCGTGACGGGCGGCACGGGCGCCTTCGACGCAAGCCATAAGCTCGGCAGCCTGCGATTGGGTGCAGTGGGCGATGCCGGCGCGGTCGGTAATGTCCTCGCGCGGCAGGTCAAAAATAATCGAGCCATTATCGATGCAGATGACGCGATCAGCGGTGCGATCGAGGTCGGACGTAATGTGGCTCGAGAGCAGCACACTGTGCTGGCCGTCGGCGACAAAGGCAAGCAGCTCATCAAGCAGTTCCTCGCGTGCCATGGGATCGAGGCCCGCGGTGGCTTCGTCCAAAACGAGCAGCTTGGCCTTGTGACTGAGCGCACAGGCAAGCTGCAGTTTCATGCCCATGCCGCGGGAGAGGTCCTTGACCTTTGTCTTGGGATCGAGGCCAAATCGGTTGATGAATCCGGCGAACGTTTCGCGGTCCCACGTGGGGTACGCTGGGCCTACGAGCGACTCGATCTGGCCCACCTTGAGCGTGGAGGGGAAGGGGCACGTGTCCAGGACAAGACCGACGCGGGAGCGTAGATGGCGTTGCGACTCATCGGGCGCGTCGGCGCCACAGCGCTGCCCAAACAGGTGCACTTCGCCGGCATCGAGTTTGATAAGCCCAAGCGCGACGCGAATGGTCGTTGTTTTGCCAGCACCGTTGGCACCAACAAAGCCGATGATCTGGCCAGGCTCCACGGCAAGCGTGACGTCGCGCAGCGAAAAACGGTCGCTTACAGCGTGTGAGATGCCTTTGAGTTCAAGCAAGTTTTGCATGGTATAGCCTTTCTTGCAGATGGCTACTGCATGGTTTCGGGGGCTACCAGGTCGAGCATCTCGTGCAGTTTGTCGCGCGTGACGCCCAGGGTTTCGGCTTGGCTCGCCGCTTTCGCAAGTAGCTCTTCGATATGGCAGAGCTGGTTTTCGCGCAAAAGCTCCTGGTTGCCCTCGGCGACAAAACAGCCCTTGCCCTGCACGGTGCAGATAAAGCCAAGCTGCTCCAAGTCGGCGTAGGCACGCTTGGTGGTGATTACGCTCACGCCCAGGTCGCTCGCGAGTGCACGGATGCTGGGGAGTTTAGCTCCCGCAGCGAGCGTGCCCGAAAGGATCTGAGCTTTGACCTGCGAGGATATCTGTTCATAGATGGGCTTGTCGCTCGAATTGGATAGGATGATGTCCACAGCGGCTCCTTAGCTGTTGGGCTACACGTGTATATAACCGGTAAGCACAGTATATATACACTATGCACAGTTATGCAAGAGGTAAATACGGATTGTCCGCTCGTTCATTCATCTCAATCTGTAACAACTGGAACCGATTTGGATGGCTACCTGTTACAGATTGAGATTTTGCTGGCGGGCCCCGCCTGGTTGTTTCAATCTGTAACAACTGGAGAAGATTTTGGCTGCTAGATGTTACAGATCGAGACATTGGCCACCCGTCTATCCTTATATCTCAATCTGTAACAGATGGACCCGTTTTGAGTGGCTAGATGTTACAGATTGAGATCTTTCTGGGACGTCCACCTGTTTGTCTAAATCTGTAACAGGAAGAGGTTCAAAAACCGTCTAGATGTTACAGATCGAGACAAACTGCTGCGGAGTGTCGCCATCGACTGCTAACCAGGCCCCAACTGATGAATTTGTCCTGATAGGCGCCCTAGAGCGAGATTTCGCGGCTACAATAGTACGGTTACAACGACGTAATGCACTCAATGCAAGAAAGGATCCGCATGGCAAGCCTGTCGGATGAAATCTCGTCGCGTCGCACATTCGCGATCATCAGCCACCCGGACGCCGGTAAGACCACGCTTACCGAGAAGCTGCTGCTCTATACCGGCAGCATCCAGACCGCCGGCTCGGTCAAGGGCAAGAGCTCGGCCAAGCATGCTGTCTCGGACTGGATGGACATCGAGAAGGAGCGCGGCATTTCCGTCACCTCCTCGGTGCTGCAGTTCACTTACAACGGCGCCTGCGTCAACATCCTCGATACCCCCGGTCACCAGGACTTTTCGGAGGATACCTACCGTACCCTTATGGCCGCTGACGCCGCAGTCATGGTCATCGACGGCGCCAAGGGCGTCGAGGCCCAGACCAAAAAGCTCTTTAAGGTCTGTACGCTGCGCCATATCCCCATCTTCACCTTTGTGAACAAGCTCGACCACGAGGCTCGCGATCCGTTTGAGCTCATGGAAGAGATCGAGAACGTTCTGGGCATCAATACGTATCCTATGAACTGGCCGATCGGCAGCGGCCGCAACTTCCGCGGCGTGTTCGACCGTCAAACTCGTCGCGTCATTGCCTTTGAGGGCGACGGTCACGCCAACGCCACCAAGAAGGTCGCCGAGGTCGAGGCCGAGCTGGGCGATCCTTCCATGGATGAGCTCATCGGCGAGGAGAACCATAAGAACCTGATGGACGATATCGAGCTGCTCGATGGCGCCGGCGACGAGCTCGACTTGGATGCCGTGGCCTGCGGCAAGCTGAGCCCGGCGTTCTTTGGCTCGGCGCTTACCAACTTTGGCGTGGAGCCCTTCCTCAAGGAGTTCCTGCGTCTGGCCCCGACGCCGCGCGCCTATACCGATACGCTCACCAGCGAACCGGTCGATCCCTGCCGCGACGACTTTAGCGGCTTTGTGTTTAAGATCCAGGCCAACATGGACAAGAACCACCGCGACCGCATCGCCTTTGTGCGCATTTGCTCGGGCAAGTTCGAGCGCGGCATGGATGCCTTCCACGTGCAGGGCAACCGCAAGCTCAAGCTTGCCACGGGCACGTCGATGATGGCCGATGACCGCGCCATCGTGGACGAGGCGTACGCGGGCGATATCGTGGGCCTGTTCGATCCGGGCATCTTTAGCATCGGCGACACCGTGTGCTCTGGCAAGCGCCACGTGCAGTATCCGCAGATCCCGACGTTTGCCCCCGAGATGTTCGCTCGTATTACGCAGGTCGACACGCTCAAGCGCAAGCAGTTCGTCAAGGGCATGGAGGAGCTTGCCCAGGAGGGCGCCATCCAGATCTTCCGCGAGTTGGGTGCCGGCATGGAGAGCGTCATCGTGGGCGTGGTCGGCGTGCTGCAGTTTGAGGTACTCGAGCGCCGCCTCAAGGCCGAGTACCGTGTTGAGGTTCGTCGCCAGCCGCTGCCCTATACGGACATCCGCTGGATCCAGAACGACCCCGATACCATCGATATCCCGGGCCTTTCGCTCACGCGCGACACGTTGCGCGTCGAGGACATGCGCGGCGGCAAGCTGCTGCTGTTCACGAGCCCGTGGAACGTGGATTGGGCAACCGACCACAACCCCGACCTTATCCTGTCGGAGTTTGGCAACGTGGCCTTTTAACGCATCGGCGCGGTGGCCCTGCGGGGCTGCCGCGCCGTTTGCTTGCCTGATGCCGTGTGAGCGGCTATCATACCCACCGTCGTCTCAAGACCGAGACGTCCGAGCAGTTCGGGTCCGATATCCTGCTCGTTAAACCTAAAACCAAAGGAGTACATAATGATCAAGAAGGTCATGGAGGACTACAAGGTCCTGTTGCGGAGCATTCCCGCGGCAACGGTTTCGCTGTTTTTCGTGAGCGTCATCATGATGAACCTGCTGGCCAACAAAGAGCTTATCAGCCTGCCGTATCTGGCGCTCGATTGCGGCTTTGTGGTGAGCTGGGTTTCGTTTTTGTGCCAGGACATGATCTGCAAGCGCTTTGGCGCCAAGGCATCCATCAAAATCTCTATCCTCGCGCTGCTGGTCAACCTGGCCGTGAGCCTGTGCTTTTGGGCATGCTCGCTCACGCCCGGCATGTGGGGCGCCTACTACGACACCGGCATGATCGAGGTCAACACCGCCCTTAACGCCACTATCGGCGGCACCTGGTACGTGGTGCTGGGCTCTTCGCTGGCAATGCTCGTTTCTGCCGTGGTTAACTCGACGCTCAACCAGTCGCTCGGCCGTATGCTCAAAAAGAATAACTTTGCGAGCTTTGCCTTCCGCTCCTATGTGTCCACGGGCGTTGGCCAGTTTATCGACAACCTGGTCTTTGCCATTGTGGTAAGCCACACGTTCTTTGGTTGGACCTGGGTGCAGGTCCTTATGTGCTCGCTGACGGGTGCCATCGCCGAACTGCTGTGCGAGGTCTTCCTGAGCCCCGTGGGCTACAAGGTCGTGCGCGGCTGGGAGCGCGAGAACGTGGGCTCCGAGTATCTCGAGCGCCACGCAACCGCCTAAGGAGCAAGTATGCGGGTTTTGATCACGGGCGCTTCGGGCGGTATCGGAGCCGCATGCGTGCAGCGTTTTTTGGACGAGGGCCACGAGGTCGTGGGCTTTGATCTGCTGCCGGCGGCGATCGAACACGAGCGCTATCGCCATCTGATTGTTGATGTCCGCGAGCCGGACGCGTTTCCAGGCGACCTTGAGCCTCAGGTGATCGTGAACGTTGCCGGTACGCAGGATTCGGCGGACGACATCGCCGCCAACTTGCGTGGCACCATCAACGTGACCGAGCGCTACGCCTTTGTGGGGGAGGGGCTTGCCGCCAAGCCGGCACCGGCTATCAAATCCGTGGTCAATGTGGGGTCGGCGAGCGGGCATACGGGATCGGAGTTTCCCGCCTATGCCGCCAGCAAGGGCGGCGTTATCGCCTACACCAAGAACCTTGCAAACCGTCTGGCGCCGCAGGCCATCGCCAACAGTGTGGACCCGGGCGGCGTTATCACGCCGCTCAACCGTTGCGTGATGGAAGACGAGCACCTGTGGAACCAGATTATGGAGCTCACGCCGCTTAAACGCTGGGCCACCGCCCAGGAGATCGCCGAGTGGATCTACTTTGTGGGCGTGACCAACCGGTTTATGACCGGGCAGAGCCTGTTGATCGATGGCGGCGAGGCCGGCCGCACACAATTTATTTGGCCCGAATAGGAAACGCGCCCGATGGAAAGCCGTCGGGCGCGTTTTTGATGTATCGATTTTTAGCCGAGGCAAGTCCAGTTGACGGGGGTCGAGCCGTGCTGTTCGAGTAGCCGATTGGCTGCCGAGAAGGGGCGCGACCCCATGAAAGCGGGGAGTTCTGCCGTGGCACGGTTGGCCGAAAGCGGTGAGGGGTGCGTGGAGGCCAGGCAGAACTTGCCGGCTGCCTTGCCCGCGCCGGTCGCGGCGAGCTTGCCTTCGACCATCTGTTGGGCAAAGCGGCCCCATGCCAAAAAGACGACCGGCTGGGGCAGCTGGCAGCAGCGTTCGATAACGTAGTCGGTGAGCGTGCTCCAGCCTAGTTTGGCGTGCGAGTTCGCGGCGTGTTCGCGCACGGTGAGCGTAGTGTTGAGAAGCAGGACGCCCTGTTGTGCCCATGGCGTTAGATCTCCTGTGACGGGAATGGGGCAACCCAGATCGGCATTGAGTTCCTTGTAGATGTTGCGCAGGCTCGGCGGCAACTTGGTTTGCGTCGCGGGGACCGAGAACGACAGCCCCATGGCCTGGTTGGGTCCGTGATAGGGGTCTTGACCCAAGATGACAACCTTGACCTGGTCGGCCGGCGTGTAGGCGAGGGCATTGAGGATGTCGTCTTGTGCCGGGTAGATGGTTTGCTCGGCACGCAAAAGGGCGATGCGCTCGAGCAGCTGGTTCGTAGTGTCACGTACCGGCTGCGGCGCATCGCCCAACCAAGTTGCTATGTTGCGGTCGCGGGTCGCGGCGTCCATGGGGCTCCTTTATGGCAGATGCTCTGTTGGCATCTATTGTAAAGGCGCACCGGTTGCCTTTATGCCACGGCTGTATGAAGAGTGGGGTCTACGAGACGTGCTCGGGCGCTCCTGCCATGCGAGCCTGTTCATGTGCGCGGAGGCGCGGAAGCTCGACGGTTGCCACCATGACGCCGGTGAGGATGAGGGCGGCGCCAAAGAAGGCGATGGGGCTCAGGACCTCGCCGACCAGGAAAAACGAGAAGACGGCGGAGCAGACCGGCTCGAGCGAGAAGGCAAAGCCGGTGGTCTCGGCGGGCACGTGGGGCTGCACGAGCGTCTGGGTGATGAAGCCATAGGCAGAGCAGATGAGTGCGAGCGCGACGACGACCACAATCTCGCCCGGCGTACTGGGAAGTGTGAAACCGCCAAAGACGCATGCGGCGATGCCCGAGAACAAGCCGCCAAAGCCCAACTGCCAAACGCCCAGAGCAAGTGGGTCGACATCTTCGACAAAGCGCTTCGCCACAATGATGTGGCCGGCATAGACAAAAGCGGAGAGCAGCATGATGATCGCGCCCGGGTTCAGGCTGGTGAAGTCGGCGCCCGAGAGCAGCAACATGCCGCAGGTGACGATGGCAGTGCCGACGAGCACTTTGCGTTCGGGGGCGCGGCGCAGCAGGGCGGCGTTGGCAAACGGCACGATCACGACCGTCAGGCTCTGCAAAAAGCCGGCGGTGGAGGCGGAGGTGAGGCTGGAGCCCAGGCACATGCAGGTGAGTTCGGTTGCCATAATGGCGCCGATGATGGCGGCGCGGACCATAAGGTCGCGGTTGAGGCGGAACGCGCGCTTGTGGAAGAGTAGCAGACAGGCCACAAAGGCGATGATGCAGCGCAGCGCAACGATACTCGTGGCGTTCATGCTGTCCATACCGATCTTCATGAGGGGGTACGAAAAGCCCCATGCGACGGGAACGGAAAATGAGAGCGCGATTGCTTTTTTGCGATCCATGGGACTCCTTTTGTTACAGAACGGTTTCGTACAAAGGATTCTGCTCCCAGATGTGGATGTAGTAAAGCGAATGTATCTTCAGTATGATTAAGAAACGCTAAAGTAGGCGCGAAAAGACCTGACAAAACGTTTTACGGCTGCATTGATGTGGAGGCACGATGGCATCGCGGTATCAGATTGTTTGTATGGTGGTCGATTGCGGCAGCCTGAAACGTGCGGCGGACGAGCTGGGCTATACGCAAAGTGCGGTGAGCCAGGCTGTCAAGGCGCTCGAGCGCGAGCTGGGCACCACGCTTATCGAGCGCGGCAAGCAGGGTGTATCGCTTACGCGCGACGGCAAACAGTACCTGCCGTATCTGCGCCAAATCGTAACTGCCGAGGCCGAGCTTGAAGGCAAGCGCCAGGAGCTGCTGGGGCTTTCGTCGACTGATATTCGCATTGCGACGTTTACCAACGTGAGCCGTACTGTGTTGCCGCGCGTGATCCGCGACTTTGGTGCGCTGCACCCGGGCGTACGCTTTACCCTCAAGCAGGGCGATTACACGCGCAACGCCCAGTGGGTGCACGATGGCGTGGTTGACTTTTGCTTTACGGCGCGCGGGTTTACCGCTGGTCTCGAGAAGCGCGTGGTCTATCACGACGAGTTGGTGGCATTGTTGCCGGCCGCGCATCCGCTGGCGGCAAAGGAAAAGGTGACGCTCGCCGACCTGGCGTCCGAGCCGTTTGTGCTGTTGGATGAGGGTGAACAGAGTCTGGTGCTCGATGCATTCGCGGCGCATGGGCTGTCGCCGCACGTGACGGGCGAGGTGACCGACGACTACACCATCATGGCGATGGTGGAGGAGGGCCTGGGCGTGAGCATGCTCTACCGTCGTACTGTGGAGGGCATGCGGGCCGATATTCGCGTACGCCCCATCGTGCATGCCCCCTCGCGCGACGTGGTGGCCGCCTGGCGCAGCTGGGACACCATGCCCATCGCCACGAGGCGCTTTATCGACTATATGAGCTCGCATATTGTCAATTAATGACTGGCGTGGCGTTGAGTGCGGTGTTTAGCGGGCTGTCGCTTTGGCTTGGGTGGCGCGATAGGTGCGTGCCGGGTGGCAAAGTAGCACCGCTACGACCATAAAGAACGCCGTGGTGCCCAGGCTGATGGGGTAGACCATCATGATGTTCGCAAAGGTGCGGAAGTGCGGGAACACGCAGAACACCCAATAGAAGCGGATGCCGCAGACGCAGATCATGGTGATGAGGGCGGGCGTGAGCGAGATACCAAAGCCGCGCAGGTAGCCTGACATGTTTTCGTAGAACATGCTAAAGGCGTACGCCGGGAAGATCGAGCACACGCGGATATAGCCAATCGAGACGATGTTGGGATCGCTGTTGAACAGCGATAGGATCTCGCGCCCCAGGCCGACAATAACGATAATTGTGGTGAGCGCGACGATACCGCCTTCGACCAGGCAGACCTTGAGCGTTTTGGTGCAGCGGTCGATCTTGCGGGCACCGTGGTTTTGTCCCACAAAGGTGGTGCAAGCCTGGCTAAAGCTGTTGAGCAGGTTGTAACACACGTACTCCAGGCTCATGGCGGCGCTCGATGCCGCCATGACCTCGGTGCCCAGGCTGTTGATGGCAGACTGGATGATGATGTTGGCGACGGCAAAGACAGCGCTCTGGATGCCGGCGGGCAGGCCGATCTTAACGATGCGCTTGAGGGCGACGGGGTCGATAGCCAAGTCGCGCGGGGTGACACGGACGACGGAGTCGGTCTTGAGTAGGCGGATAAAGAGCGTAGCGGCGCTGACGGTGTAAGCGATGGCGGTGGCGATGGCGACGCCCGCGACGCCCCAGTGGAGTACGGGGACAAAGATGAGGTCCAGGCCAATGTTGAGGACGGTGGACACGGCAAGCGCCTGCAGCGGCATGCGGGTGATGCCGACGGAGCGGAAAATCGCGGCCTCAAAGTTGTAAAGCAAGATCGAGGGCAGGCTGAGCAAAAAGACGCGCAGGTAGAGCGAGGCGAGCGGCATGGTTTCGGCGGGAACGTTGAGCGCGGCGAGCATGGGCTCGGCAAAAATCTCGCCCAGGGCGATGACAACAAAGCCCACAAGCGCCATTAAAATCGAAGTATGGACGGCACGTTTGACCATGTTCTGATCGTTGCGGCCGATAGCGTTGGCGATGACCACGTTGGAGCCAAGCGACATGCCAATAAACAGGTTGAGCATAAGACTGGTAAGCGGAACATTGGAGCCGACCGCCGCCATGGCGAGGGTTCCCTGGTCGCCCGAGAAGTTACCGATGATGACCGTGGCGATGAGGTTCGATAGCTGCTCCAAGATGCTCGTGGCGGCCACGGGGAAGGCGAACAGGGGAATATTGCGCCACAGCGAGCCGGTGGTCATGTCGATGTGCTTAGATGCGGTATCAGCCATACGCTCTCAATCTCTAATATGCTCTTTCGTGCTTATTTGCGCAGATGATGATACTCCTAATCGACTAGTCATGGGGGACGTTCTTAAACGACTAGTCCTTCAAGAACGTCCCCCATGACTAGGCGGGGAAGGCATGCGACAATGGTGTGCGTCGTGTTGTTCGCGCTAAGGAGTTGCCATGTTGTTGTGTCCCGTTTGCCATGAGCCACTGGTGGATGACGAACGCGGTGCTGTGTGCGCGGGCGGACACCGGTTTGACCGTGCGCGCGAGGGCTATCTGTACTTACTGCGTTCGTCCAAGAGCGGCGACTCCATGGGAGATCCCAAGTCGCAGGCGCGCAGCCGTCGCGACTTTCTGAACCGTGGATACTATGCGCCGTTGCGCGATGCGATGGTTGAACTGGTTCGCAAGCAAGTGTCTGGGCGTGCTGCGTCTACGAACGGTCCCATGACGCTGCTCGACATTTGCTGCGGCGAGGGCTACTACACGAGTGCCATGGGCGCGGTGCCGGGCGTGGATGCTTACGGTTTCGACCTGGGCAAGGAGATGGTACGCCTTGCCGCCAAGCGCGGCGATGCGACCTACTTCGTGGCCAACATGAAGGATATCCCCGTGGTCGATGGCGCCTTCGATATGGTGACCGAGCTCTTTGCTCCCTTTAACGAGCGCGAATTTGCCCGCGTGCTGGCGCCCGAGGGTTCGTTCTATACCGTGGTGCCGGGTGCCCGTCATCTCTTTGGGCTCAAGGAGGTGCTCTACGACACGCCGTACCTTAACGATGAGAAGCTGCCGAAGACCACCGAGCTCGAGTTAGTCGGAACGCAGCGGGTATCTGCGAATATTACGCTCCAGACGCAGGCCGACATCGAGGCGGTGTTCCAGATGACGCCGTACTACTATCGCACACGCCCTGCCGACAAAGAGCGCCTGGTAAATTTGGACACCCTTCAAACCGATATCGACTTCATCATCGCCGAGTACCGCCACAGCTAACAACCTGCCAAAAAGGGACAGGTTAATTTTGGTAGGTTTTATCTAGGCAAACGTAAAGGGCCGACCGCGGAGATGCGCGATCGGCCCTTTTTAGCTGCTTGATAGCAGGGGCTATGGGAGACAGGTGCCTACAGGCGGTCCTTGTTTTCGGCCTTAACGGCGTGTGCCTGCTGAACAAAGAACAGGTCGTACACCACGATGACAAAGGCGACGATATTGACGGAGCTGCCGCCGAGCGCGGGAAGCGTGAGCACGGCCTGGAGGAACGTGGCTGCCGCGGCAACGATACCGAGCTTAAACGCGCCATCCACCCGCGAAGGCTTGTTGGCGCTCTTGATGCCCGCGACGCCTGCCGCAAGATCGACAACGCCCTTGGCGACCAGCACGACCGCGGCGAGCATGGCGTTCGATCCGTAGGTGGACTCGAGCTTGCCGGTCGCGATGCCGGCGAGTCCAATGACGAGACTGGCGATGCCCAGAACAAAATAAATCAGGGCGAGGATTTTGAGAGTCTTACGAGCGGAGCTCATGGCTGGTCCTTTCGATACGAGTACGCCAACCTGGCGCACCTCATGTGCTGCACATATGGTGAAGCACATTGTAGTTCAACGGGGCGATGCATGTGTTTGAAAGCGTCTCTTGCCTGTACGGTCCAACCTTTCAAAAAGGAAAGCTGGACGTAAGCCAAATCGATGGCAGCCCATGTGCGGCGCTGCGATGATGAGGCCGTAACAAGGAGCTGGTCTCAAGGAGGAGTCATGATGTACGGAGCAGGGCAAGTGCGTGAGCCGCGGTCGTTGGGAAGGCGCATGGGCGATTCCGTGATCGCTGCCGTGTGCACGGGATTGATGGCGGTACTTTGCATTGCGATGCTGTGGGCCATGTCGCATGTGGGACAATAGCGGACGGTTGGGTGCCGACATAAACGGCGCTCACGTATTCGTTTTGCTTGTTAAGGAGTACCCATGGGCGTCGTCGATCCCTTTTCTGTTGCTCGGGCCGCGGGGCTTGAGCTGACCGGGACGTCCGAGGGCCTCACGCTCACCGACGGCACGATGGAGCTGCGTGCCGATTTTACTCGCATGCTTCCACGTCTCAAGCAGGGTCGTCTGCAGCAAGAGCTGCTGGTAAAGGCTGCACGCGCAAAAGGCATCGAGAGCCCATGGGCGATTGACGCCACGGCGGGCTTTGGCGAGGATTCGCTGCTGCTGGCTGCCGCGGGCTTTACCGTCGATTTGTATGAACAGGATTGCGTGATTGCGGCGCTCCTCAAGGATGCCTTGGATCGCGCGGCAGATGATCCGGCGCTTGCGGTTGCCGTGTTGCGTATGCGCTTACATGCGGGCGAGGACAGCATTGCCGGTCTTCGCCATGTAGCTGAGTTGATCGGGCGGGGCGAGTTTGCCGCCCCCGACGTGGTGTATCTGGACCCCATGTTTCCCGAGCGCACCAAAAGCGCGGCGGTCAAAAAGAAGTTCCAACTCTTGCACCATCTGGAACAGCCATGTACCGATGAGGAATCACTGGTCGAGGCGGCGCTTGCTGTGCATCCGCGCAAGGTCGTTATCAAGCGGCCGGTGAAGGGCCCGCTGCTTGCCGGCGTTAAGCCGAGCTATCATCTTGCGGGCAAGGCCGTTCGTTACGATGTTTTGGTGCCGCCGCGTCCGTAGCTTGCGTACGATGGCTGGCACTCCGTCAGTGCCGTGCCGATGCGGCGCCTATTTCCAAGGGTGCGACGTCAGGTGCCATCCGCCGCAGTATTCGCATTTGTAGCAGGCCAAACCGCGCCGCCCGCGGTTTTCGCAGTCGGCCATAACGGCCTCGGCCTCGGCGCGCGTGTCGTAACGGTTTTTGCGTTCGCACGACTTGTAGCGCCAGGCCTCATCGCGCTCGGCGTCCAGGGCGTCGCGGCGCTCGTCCTCGCGCGCAAACAGGTCGCTCATATCGCCGCCCGTGGCAGCGCTCAAAAACTCGCTTTTGGCCTTTGACCAGGCGGCTCGCTTTTTGCTCCCCATCTGCTTCGCGCCCTTCTCAAAACGTTGGTATCATTGCTCAATCAAAGTGATACCAATAAACGTGAGGTCGCCGCGTGATGATCAGAAAAACCCTCGATACCGACATTCCCACTGTCATGGCTATCTATGACGCGGCCCGCGCCTTTATGCGCGCGCATGGCAACGCCACGCAGTGGCCCGAGGGCACGCCTTCGGCCGAGCAACTGGCTGTCGATATCGCCACCGGTGGCAGCTATGTGTGCGAAGTCGACGGCCGTGTGGTGGCGACGTTTGCCTTTTTGCCGGGTCCGGACGAGTGCTATGACGTAATTGAGGACGGGCAATGGCGCAGCGACACTCCGTACGCCGTGCTGCACCGTGTGGCGTCCGACGGCACCACGCATGGCGTTGCGGCCGCGACGTTTGCCTTTGCCAAGGAACGTATCGACCATCTGCGTATCGACACGCATCAGGATAACCTGCCCATGCAGGGTGCGAGTATTAAGGCGGGGTTCGAGCGTGCCGGCGTCGTGTATGTGTCGGACGGCACGCCGCGTGTTGCGTTTGACTGGCTGCGCGAGGCATAAGAGCGAGGGCTCATATCAATAATTCGTGCGAACGAAAATGGCCCCGGGTGGGGCTATTTTCGTTCGCTGCACTGTTTTGCAAGCCGGCTTTCGCAAGGCGCGAACCTACGAAAATCGCCGCGCGGCAACGCAGGGCGATGAGCTCGGTCGGGGGATAGGGCCCACTTCGCCCGCCGGCCCGTAAATTGTATCATCCAGTGTGGAACGAGGATGCCCGTTGTCGCGTGCGATGGGCTTGCAATAAGAGGAGAGCCATGTCGAAGCAAGTGGTCGTTGGAATCTTGGCGCATGTCGATGCTGGCAAGACCACGCTGGCCGAGGCCATGCTGTTCAATGCGGGTCGCATCCGCAAGCGCGGCCGCGTGGACGATGGCGATTCGCATCTGGACACTAACGCGATCGAGCGCGAGCGCGGCATCACGATCTTCTCGTCGCAGGCCGTGCTCGACCATGGCGATACCCACGTCATGCTCGTGGATGCGCCGGGGCATGTCGATTTTTCTGCCGAGGCGGAGCGCACGCTGCGCGCACTCGACTACGCGATTTTGGTTGTGGGCGCCAACGACGGCGTGCAAGGGCACACCGAAACCCTATGGCGCCTGCTTGCGCGCTATGACATCCTGACGTTCATCTTCATCAACAAAATCGATTTGGAGAATCCCGGCCGCGATGTTTTGCTGGCACAACTTAGGCAACGTCTTTCCGAGGGCTGCCTGGATGCCAACGAACTGCTGGCGGGCGGCTCCGTTCAGGAGGACGCTGCTGCGTTGGACGAGGCGGCGCTCGAGGAGTTTCTTGAGGCGGGTGAGCTTTCCGCCGCGACGCTGTCGCGCATGGTTGCCGAGCGCAAGCTCTTTCCTTGCTTTGCCGGATCGGCGCTCAAGGACCAAGGCGTGGACGAACTGCTGGATGGCATATGCGCGCTGATGCGCGAACAGGCATGGCACCCGGAGTTTGCCGCGCGCGTCTATCGTGTCAGCCGCGGGGATCGCGGTGAGCGCTTGGCATGGGTTAAAGTGACCGGCGGCACGCTGCATGCCAAGCAGATGATTGGCGGACGTTCCGGTGCCGAGGCATGGGAACAGAAGGTCGATCAGGTACGCATCTATAACGGCGAGAAGTATGAGCTTGCCCAAGAAGTTGCTGCTGGCGGTATTTGTGCCGTGACGGGCCTTGCGCACGTTCGCCCGGGGGACGCCCTGGGCGCGGAGCCCGCGGGCGATGCACCTGTCATTGCGCCGGTTCTCACCTATACGGTGCTGCCGAACGAGCACGATGTCCATACGGTGTTCCAAGCGCTGGCCGAGCTTGCCGACGAGGATCCCATGCTCGGCGTAAGCTGGAATACGCATCTTGAACAAATACATCTGCAGCTCATGGGAGCGGTGCAGCTCGAGGTCGTGCAGCGCGTTCTTGCCGATCGTTTTGGCCTTGCGGTCGAGTTTGAGCCCGGCGGCATTCTCTATAAGGAGACTATTTCGCAGCCGGTCGAGGGCGTGGGCCACTTTGAGCCACTGCGCCACTATGCCGAGGTGCATCTGCGTCTGGAGCCGTTGCCAGCGGGTTCGGGCGTGCAGTTTGGCACCGTGACCTCGACCGACGAGCTCGATCTTAACTGGCAGCGTTTGGCACTCACCAACGCCATGGAGCGCGATCACCTGGGCGTGCTGACCGGCTCGCCCATCGCCGATGTGCGCATTACACTCACGGGCGGCCGTGCGCATGCCAAACACACCGAGGGCGGCGACTTTCGCCAGGCCACGTACCGCGCGATTCGCCAGGGTTTGATGCAGGCGCGTGACGCCGGCGCGGCGGTGCTGTTGGAGCCGTGGTATCGCTTTGAGCTCGAGGTGCCGGGGGAGTGCGTGGGCCGGGCACTCTCGGATGCCACGCGCATGGGTGCCGAGTACGAGCCGCCGACGATGGCGGGAGACCGGGCGAAGCTTGTGGGTCGCGTGCCGGCATCTGAGGTGCAGGATTACGCGCTGGAGGTGGCCGCCTATACGAGTGGTCGTGGGCATCTGTACCTAGAGTTCGCCGGCTATGCGGCTTGCCATGATGCCGAGCGCGTCATCGAGACGGCCGCCTATGAGCCCGAGGCCGATCTGCCCAACACGCCCGATTCGGTCTTTTGCTCCCACGGCGCCGGTTACACGGTCAAATGGTACGACGTCCCCGAGGCAGCCCACGTAAAGGTCGATCCCTCCACCTTCCGCCCCTGGCGAGCAGCAGACGCAGAGTTCTTCTGCCATAGGTGATAGAAGGGCGGCCTCTTTGTCACCTGCTGTTGGTATAACTCGGTATAAGTTGGTATAACTATAGGCAGCGTTTGCCAATCCGAGGAGGCCGACATGAATCCAAATCCCTTTAAGCCAACGGCAGGCAAGCGGCCTCCGATGCTCATTGGTCGCGAGTCGGTCATCGAAGATTTCGAGGAAGGGCTCGATAACGGCGCCGGAGCGCCGGGCAGGCTCATGCTCATTACGGGAAACCGCGGCTGTGGCAAAACGGTTCTCCTGCGGGAGCTGCAGCGTTTGGCTAGTGAGCGCGGATGGGCGGTTGTCTCCGATTCCGCGTCGCTTGGCTTATGCGACCGCTTGGCCGACGCGCTTCGCTCGAATAAACCCGTTGTGACGTCAATGGAGTTCGGTCCGTCGTTTGGGCGGATGTCAGTCGAGGCGGCGCGAGCAAAGGGCGAGACGTTGCGAGGGCTGGTCAACGAGCGTCTCAAGAAGCTCGGTCCAGGCAAGGGCATACTGTTTGCGATTGACGAGGCTCAATCTGCGTCTATCGAGGAGCTGGCGGCTCTTGCCGTTCTCTATTAGCAGGTGCTCGGAGACCAGGATGCCACGGGCTTGTCCGATAGCGACCAGCGCGGCCTTGCGCTAGTGTTCGCCGGCTTGCCCAGCATGGTTGATGACTTGCTCGAAGAGCCGAGCGTGACGTTTTTGCGGCGCGCCCAGCAGCGTACGCTGGGGGCGATTTCTTTGCCCAAGGTGCGCGATTCATATATCCAGACGGTCAAAGGCGCTGGTCTTTGCGTTGATGCGGGGACGGCGGACCTTGCGGCGCGCAGGAGCATGGGGCATCCCTATATGGTCCAGCTGGTGGGATATTACATGTGGCGGGCTGCTGTCCGGCGTGACTCGCGGGTCATTGAAGAACGCGATGTCGAGGATGGCCATGCGGATGCCGTCTCCGAGTTCTACGAAGCGGTTGACGCGCCTCTGTATTACGGGCTGCGCAGTCCACAACGCCTCTTTATCGAGGCCATGGCTGCTGACGAGGGTAAACCGACGCGCATGGCGGATATCATTGAGCGCTGCGATCGCACCCAGAGCTGGGCGAGTAAATATCGCGCAAGCCTGATTCGCGAGCGCGTCATCGAGGCTGCCGGATACGGCCTCGTCCGGTTTACCGTGCCCATGCTGGGCGAGTACATTCGCAATCGAGTTTTATGGCATGAGTAGGGTGATAAAGGTGACGGAACAGAAGATGAGCCCGCAGGCTATCGAGGTGCGTGGCGCGCGCGTCCATAACCTTAAGGACATCGATATTGATATCCCGCTGGGAAAGCTCGTGGGTATTGCCGGCGTGTCGGGTTCGGGCAAGAGTTCGCTGGCGCTGGGGGTTCTTTATGCCGAGGGTTCGCGTCGCTACTTGGAAGCACTCAGCACCTATACTCGACGTCGCCTGACACAGGCCGAACACGCCCAGGTGGATGAGGTCTTGCACGTGCCGGCGGCGCTCGCATTGCATCAGCGCCCCAGCGTGCCGGGCGTGCGTTCCACTTTTGGCACCATGACCGAGCTCAACAACAGCCTGCGTCTGCTCTTTAGCCGCTGCGCCCATCACATGTGCCCGCACTGCAGGGCGCGCGTGGAGCCGAGCCTTAACGTGGCTGCGGGCCTGTCGCTCACGTGTCCGATATGCGGCCGCGAGTTCTACGCGCCGAGTGCCGAGGATTTGGCTTTCAATAGCGGTGGTGCGTGCCCTACCTGCGGCGGCACCGGTGTCATGCGCGAGGTGGACGAAGCGAGCCTGGTGCCCGACGAGTCAAAGACTATCAACGAGGGTGCGGTGCTTCCCTGGGGAACGCTCATGTGGGATCTGATGAAGCAGGTGGCAGGCGAGATGGGCGTACGCACCGACGTACCGTTTAACCAGTTCACGCCTCAAGAGCGCGATATCGTGTTCCACGGCCCGGCGGTCAAGAAGCACATTCTCTACGTTCCCAAAAACGGCGAGGGCGCCACGCCGCTCGACTTCACCTATTACAACGCCGTCTATACCGTCGAGAATGCGCTCGCCAAGGTCAAGGACGATAAGGGCTTAAAACGCGTTGCGCGCTTTTTGCGCGAGGGCCCATGCCGCGACTGCAGCGGCACGCGTCTCTCCGAGGCGGCACGCCAGCCCCAGGTGCGCGGTATCAATCTGGCGCAGGCGGCGGCCATGACGCTGGGCGAGGCGATTGAGTGGGTGCGCGGGGTGCCCGCATCCTTGCCGCCCGAGATGCGGCCCATGGCGACGGATATCTGCGATTCGTTTTTGAGCACGGCCCGTCGTCTGGTCGACCTGGGTCTCGATTACCTTTCACTCGATCGCGCCGGTGCCACGCTTTCCACGGGTGAGCGCCAGCGCGTGCAGCTTGCTCGCGTGGTGCGCAATCGATCGACGGGCGTGCTCTATGTGCTGGACGAGCCCTCGATCGGCTTGCATCCTGCCAATGTCGACGGCTTGGTGGGTGTGATGCGCGATCTGGTGGATGACGGCAACACCGTGGTTGTTGTCGACCACGATACGCGCGTACTGGCGGAAGCCGACTATCTGGTCGAGATGGGCCCCGTTGCCGGAGCAGGCGGCGGTAATGTGATTGCCGCTGGCACGGTGGACGAGCTCGAACAATCGCAGGGCAGCCGCGTCGCTCCGTTTTTGCGCGCCGAGCCCAAGCGCTTGCGTCCGCAGGTGACTGACGACGAAATGTTCGACCAGGGCCACATCCGCATGGCAACCGATGCCATCCATACCGTCAAGCCGCTCGAAGCCGATATCCCGCGCGGCCGCCTTGTCGCGGTGACGGGCGTTTCGGGCTCGGGCAAGACGACGTTGGTGCTCGAGACGCTCATCCCGGCGCTTAAGGCGCAGGCAGCCGGCGAGCGCCTGCCAAAACATGTGCGCTGGGTCGATGCCGAAGGCATTGCCCGCGCAAACCTGATTGACGCTACGCCTATCGGCGCCAACGTGCGCTCGACAGTGGCGACTTATGCCGACATTCATGACGAGCTGCGTCGCGCCTTCGCCCGTACGTCCGAGGCCAAAGCAGCCGGCTACAAGGCGGGTGCCTTTAGCTACAACACTGGCGCCTTGCGCTGCCCTACGTGCGATGGCACGGGCTCGATATCGCTCGACGTGCAGTTTTTGCCCGACGTCGAGATCGTCTGCCCGGCATGTCGTGGATCACGTTATGCAGACGCGGCTTCGCATATCCATCGCGAGGGCAAGGACGGGAGCCTGCTTACGTTGCCGCAGCTCATGGACATGAGTGTGGACGAGGCTATCGACGCCACGCTGGGACTCAAGAAAGTTCAGACGCGCTTGCAGACCTTGCACGACCTGGGATTGGGCTATCTCACGCTTGGTGAGCCCACGCCGGCGCTTTCGGGCGGCGAGGCACAGCGTCTTAAGCTTGCGAGCGAGATGGGCCGCGTGCAGGATGATGCCGTATTCGTGTTCGACGAGCCCACGATTGGACTACATCCGCTCGATGTTCAGGTGCTGCTGAACGTGTTTGACGGTCTCGTTGCCAAGGGCGCCACGGTTATCGTGATCGAGCACGATCTCGACCTTATCCGTAACGCCGATTACGTGATCGACATGGGCCCGGGCGGTGGTGGCGCCGGCGGGCAAATCGTCTGCGCCGGTACGCCAGGCGACATCGCGGCCTGCTCCAAGAGCATTACCGGTCGCTACCTATAGACAATGAGGCAAAGGGACAGCCCCTTTGCCTCATTGATGCCTATTTCACGCACTGAGCGGCGAGATAGTCGCGGAAGAATGGCAATTCAAAAGCGACGATTCCGCGCCCGCGTTCTCCAATGATGCCGGCATCTATCATGCGGCGTCGGTAGCGGGAGACCTGCTGCGGCGAACGCTTAAGGCGCTCGACAAGGTCAGCGGTGGTGGACTCTTCCTCGTCATCGAGCATGGCGATGAGGAATCGCTTGTCCTCTGCAGTGAGTTCCCGATAGGTTGCCGCAAGGATTCGGTCGTCCATCTCGTCACGCGCGATTTTGATTCCCAGGTCAAAGTCGCGTGACGAGATTTCCTTCGAATCGCTTGTGAGATCCCAGGCACGGTAGCCTACGAGTTGCAATAGGAAGGGAAAACCAGAGATCGAGCGAACGGCTCTATCGATTCCCTCAGCATCTGCCAGGCGATCGTTTTCCTGAATTGTGCGAATCAAGGCCTCGCGTACGTCATAGTCGGCAATGCGACCCAGATGATATTGTTGGGCGCGGCGAAGGAACGAGACCGTCTTGTGGTTCAGCAACGTCGAGACGTTGTTGGGAAGTCCCGCCATGAGCAGGGCGACGCGTTTCCCATCGGTCACAAAGTGCTGATACGTCGCTGCAAGCTGAATCATCTCGTCGAGTGTCGGGTCCACCTCGTCAACCGTGACGAGCAGACCGGTGCCCGCCTCGTTGAGCTGGTCGATGATGTCGCTCATGCGATAACGCCAGGTTGAGGCATCGTGAACGCGATTGACCTCGATGCTGCCGAGCGGTGCAATTCCGAGGCCGGTGACTTCGAAGTGGGTGGACGAGTCGATGAGATGGGCTGCGGCACGTTTCGTCCCGAGCTCGATTTCCTCAAGCATTCCCGGGAGCGCGGTCGTCTTTACGGCTATCCAGCCGTGGGATTCCGCCCTTGTCGCGAGCGACGACATGAGAGCGGTTTTACCGGTTCCACGCGCGCCCGAGAAGATCGAGGTCAATTCTGGGCGCCTGCGCTGGGTCAAGAAGGCACGGTCCAAATCCCGAATAATCTGTTGTCTGCCAGCGAGATGGGCAGGAACCTCACCAAAACTAGGGGTAAACGGGTTTTCGAGGTATTTCACAAGGCTCTCCTTTCACACCGCCGTTTAACTTCATTTTACTTTAGTTAATTCTGATTAAAAATGAGGGCTCTTTATCTAGAGCATCAATTAGGCGTGCGTGCCATCGGCGTGGCGCTTGAATGTAACAAAGGGAAAGTTCCTTTGTCACATTCCCGGAAAGCCTGTTTGGCGCAGAGCCTCGTAGAGGACGATGGCGGCGCTGTTGGAGAGGTTGAGTGCGCTGATGCGGTAGTCGTTCGGATTGACGAAGTTGCCGCAGATGTCCTGTTGAAGGATGGCCTCGTGGCTGTCCTCGGTATGCCCCAGCGATTCCTCGTGGGTTTCCCAGGCCTCGGCGTTGTCAAGCGAATCGCAATCGCGCAGCATCGGGATACGCTCGCAGCACGTGGGCGCTGCAGCGAGTAGCTCCTCGGGAATGCCCGAGCTCTCGCTGCCAAAGACCAAGTAGTCGCCATCGCGGTAGGTACTCTGCGCATAGGTGCGGCGTGCCTTTTTGGTCAGCAGATGCAGGCGTTCGTCGGCAGGGGAGAGGTCATTGCGCGCAAGGAAGTCCTCCCAGCCGGCATAGGTCGTCACGTCCAAGTTTTGCCAGTAGCCCAGGCCGGCGCGACGTACCGTCTTGTCGTCGAGCGAAAACCCCAGCGGCTCCACCAGATGCAGGCGGGTGCCGGTAACCACGCAGGTGCGGCCGATATTGCCCGTATTGGCCGGAATCTCGGGCGCATACAGCACAATGTTGAACATGAATCTCCTTGGCTCAGAACGAAAAACCACCACGAAGGGCACCTTCGTGGTGGTTTGGCAGTTACATAGGCGGAAAAATGCCCGCTTGGATAAACCTAGGCGCGGTGCCAGTCGGTCAGGCAGGCATCGAGGGAGGCGATGAGCGCGTCCTTGTCCATGTGACGGCCGATGATGCACAGGCTCGTCATGCGGTCGCCCGTCTCGTCGTCCCAAATTTGCATGATCTCGGGGTTCTCGTCGATGATCTTCTGCTTCTCGCCCTCGGGCGCGGAGTCAACGAACAGGCCGTTCTCCATCAGGCGCATCTGGTGGCCGGCCTGCTCAAACATGTAGCACATGTCCGGATCGCCGGTCTGCCACAGCGGACCCTTGACGCGGATGACCTCGTCGGGCCACTCCTGCTCAACAAAATCAGTGAACTTCTGCAGGTCAAACGGCTTGCGGCGCGAGTACACAAAGGTCTCGATGTCGTACTCGAGCACTTCGGGGTCGTCGTGCTCCTCGGGATGCTCCATGGCCTCGATCCAGGCGGCGGAGTTGTAGGCGCACATAAAGTCGAAGCGGTCGGTATCGAGCAGCTCCTCCATGGGGACCTCGCCGTTTTGGGCCTCGACGATCACGGCGTCCTTCTGCAGGCTGCGCACGATGGCCTTGAGCTCGGCGATCTGCTCGGGCGTCACGGTATCGGTCTTGTTAAGGATCAGCGTGGAGCAGAACTCGATTTGCTGGATGAGCAGGCTTTCGATGTCGTCCTCGTCGATATCCTCAGCCAGCAGGTCGCGACCGCCGTTGAACTCGTCGTACATGCGGGCGCAGTCGACCACGGCCACGATGTTGTCGAGCGCGAGCTTGGGCTCGCCGCCCACCTTGGCCTCGTCGCAGAAGCTCGAGATGGTGTAGGCGATGGGGATAGGCTCGCAAATACCCGATGCCTCGATGATGATGTAGTCGAACTTGCCCGAATCGGCAATGCCCTGCAGCTGGTTGGCCAGGTCGTCCGAAAGCGTGCAGCAGATGCAGCCGTTGGTGAGCGGGATGAGGTCGTCGGTCTCGGAAAGGCCGCCGTCGGCGATAAGACTGGCGTCGACATTGATCTCGCCGATATCGTTGACGATCACGGCGGCGCGGATGCCGCCGTCGTTAGCGAGGATGTGGTTGAGCAGCGTGGTCTTGCCGGCACCGAGGTATCCGGTAAGCATGATGATCTTCACGGGTTTGTTGGGCATGTGCCCTCCTTTGTTAGACATGGCTTACAGTTGAATCTTATGCCAAACGCCTGCTCTTATACCCACGCGTCGGCAAATAACACAAGCTACTCCCAGGCTCCCCATACATCGGGGCAATAACCGACGGTGGCCTTTTTGCCGTTGCGCACGATGGGTTCGGCTAGAACCTGCTGGTTTTCGAGCAGTTTGTCGAAGCGCTGGCTAGGGGTAAGGTGCTGGATGAGCGCGAGCGTCTCCTCGTCCTTGGCCTTGGGGTTGAGCAGCTTGTCGATGCCGCCGACCGCCTGCATCACGCTCGTGAGCTCGCCCTTGCTCATCTCCTTTTCCCTAAGGTCAATAAACTGCACCTTAATGCGGCGCTCCTTAAAATAGCGCTGGGCCTTCTTGGTATCGAAAGACTTTTTGGTTCCAAAAATCTGGATATTCATGCTCCGCCGCTCTATCGAATGAAGTTGGTCGTTGCTCGATCTGCCTCGGGTGCGTTGATACCGGCGGCCTGTCCTGCCTCGATACAGCGCAGGAGCCAGGCCATGTTTTTGCCGATGTTTCGCATGGTGGCCAGGCCCTCGGCGTCCTGGGTGGCCTCGCCCGGCATGGCACCAAAGACGTTGTTCCAGTACGTGGAGGCCACCACGGGCATCTGGTTGATAGTGAAGTACTTGTTGAGTACATCGAAGGTGGTCGACGTGCCGCCACGGCGGGCGACGGCGACCGCGGCACCCGGCTTGTGCGCAAAGGCCTTGCTGCCAGCATAGAATGCGCGGTCGAGAGCCGAGAGGATGCGTCCGCTGGGATGCGCATAGTAGACGGGGGAGCCAAAGACAAAGCCATCTGCCTGCTCGGCGGCAGCGATCAGCTCGTTCACCACGTCGTCGTCAAAGGTGCAGCGGCAATCGAGCTTGCCGCACTGGCCACAGCCAATGCAGTCGCGAATGGGCTTGGCGCCCAGCTGGAACACCTCGGTATCGATACCCTCGGCGTTGAGTTGCTCGGCGACTTCGGCGAGTGCGCGGGCGGTGTTGCCGTTTGCCTTGGGACTGCCATTGACCAAAAGAACCTTCATCACAAACTCCCTCTGCTGTTGGTGACTTCTGCAGAGGATTATCGCACGATGGGGGAGGCGG
>URDE01000017.1:0-27405 GCA_900546525.1 uncultured Collinsella sp. | reverse complement strand
GCGCATCCGAGCAGGTGCCGCACTTTAGTGTGAGCTGCCAGCATTATTCCTTTGCTGTCAACGCGTTTGTCGATGTGATCCGTGAGTTCGATGCCGCGCGCTACGACTTTACCCTGCGCGAGGAGCAAACCCACGAGATTATCGAGGACGTCGCACATATGAAAAGCGAACTGGGCATCCTGTACTTATCCGAGCATAACCGCGAGGTTATCGAGCGCATGCTCGCCGCCAACGAGCTCGTATTCGAGGGACTCTTCTGCGCTACGCCGCATGTCTTCGTGTGCGCCGACCATCCGCTGGCGGGCCGCTCCAGCGTGACGCTTGAGGACTTGGAAGACTACCCGTTTTTGTCTTACGAGCAGGGCAGCTATAACTCGTTCTACTATTCCGAGGAACTGACCTCGACGTTTGAGCGTCGCAAGAATATCCGCGTGCGCGACCGTGCGACGCTGTTCAACCTGGCTATGGGCCTCAACGGTTACACGGTATGCTCAGGCGTGATCAGTCACGAGCTCAACGGCCCCGGCATCATCTCGATTCCGCTCGATGTAGACGAGTACATGGAGATCGGCATCATCACGCGCAAGAACACGACACTTACGCGCTACGGGCAGGCCTATATCGACGCGATTCGCCAGCATATCTAGGCTGCTGTGCTCCGCGCGGGTCAAATTTCTTTATGGCAGTCCAGACTGATATAGGAAGCATCTATATCAAACTGATATAAACGTATATTTTACGATGGCCATATGAGCGCTCATACTCTGTCCCAGTAAAGCAACCAATGCAAAGGGAGATATCTATGAGTGCTTTAACCACGCTGGACGCGCCGTTTCGCGCCGATATCGTCGGCAGCTTTCTTCGTCCGCAGGCTGTAAAGGACGCCCGTGCCGCCTATGTCGCGGGTAAACTCGACGCTTCCGGCCTTAAGGCCGTCGAGGACGATGCCATTCGCGATTTGGTGGCAAAGCAGAAGGCCGCCGGCCTGCAGGTCATCACCGATGGTGAGTTTCGCCGCAGCTACTGGCACCTCGATTTTATGTGGGGCCTTAACGGCATTGAACGCCGTACCTCGCGTACGGGTTATATGTTCCACGACGAGGAGACCACAGCCGACACCGCCGTGGTAACCGGCCCCATTAGCGGCGAGAACCATCCGTTCGTCGAGCACTTTAAATTTGTCAAGGCGCTCGAGGGGGAGGGCCAGGTCGCGCGGCAAACCATTCCGGCGCCGATCCAGACGTTCTCCGAAGTCACGCTCGACCGCTGCGACGGCCAGCAGGAGAGCCTGCGCGCTGTCTATAAGACCGATGAGGAACTTGCCGACGCCATCGCAGCCGCTTATCGCACGGTGATCGCCGACCTGTACGCAGCAGGCTGCCGCAACATCCAGTTTGATGACTGCACCTGGGGCATCTACTGCGACACCGATTTTGTCGCCAAAACCGGCATGAGCCCGGTCGACCTGCAAAAGGTAAGCGAGCTGGGCGTGGCGCTCAACAATGCCGCCATCGCGGACAAGCCCGACGATCTGGTCATCAACACGCATGTGTGCCGCGGCAACTACCACTCCACCTATGCCTTCGAGGGCGGCTATGACCCCATCGCGCCGTACCTGTTCGCAAACGAGGATGTCGATGCATTTTACCTGGAGTTCGATACGCCGCGCGCCGGCGGTTTTGAGCCGCTCAAGTACGTTGCCCCGGGCAAGAAGGTCGTGCTGGGCTTGGTAACCACCAAGGCGGCAGAGCTCGAGAACGAGGATGTTATCGTCGAGCGCATCCGTGAAGCCGCAAAGTACGTGCCGCTCGAGAACCTGTATCTGTCGCCTCAGTGCGGCTTTGCCAGCTGCGAGATTGGCAACAAGCTGACCGAGGATGAGCAATGGGCAAAGATCGCGCTGGTCAAGCGCATTGCCGAGCGCGTTTGGAAATAGCGGTAACGTTCGCAGGTGACGGCGCGTGCGAGGCATAGTGTATCGCGTACAATGGTTCGGATCGTATCGTTCGGGCAGGTTATCCGATATGCCTGATCGCCCTTCCATTCGAAAGGACATCCATGTCCCAGTCCTCGACGCCCGCCGTCAGCGATGCCATCTACGACGCATCGTCGCTCGGCCGCCCGCGCATGTTCCTGCTCGGCCTACAGCACCTGTTTGCCATGTTTGGCGCCACCGTGTTGGTGCCCGTGCTCACCGGCCTCTCGGTATCGGCAACGCTTTTGTTTGCCGGCTTGGGCACGCTGCTGTTCCACTTCCTGTCGCGCGGTAAGGTGCCGGCATTTTTGGGCTCATCGTTTGCCTTTATTGCCGGTTATGCCGCAATCGCGCCCAACGGCGAGACCGAGCTTTTGCCCTACGCCTGCCTGGGCGTAGCTTGTGCCGGTCTGCTCTATCCGGTGCTGGCGGCCCTGTTCCGCGCGTTTGGCGCCAAGCGCGTTATGCGCTTCTTCCCGCCGGTGGTGACTGGCCCCATCGTCATTTCGATCGGTCTGATCCTGGCGAGCTCCGCTATTGCTAACTGCCAGACCAACTGGCTTGTGGCTGTTATTGCCGTGGCTGTGATCGTCATCTGCAACATCTGGGGCCGCGGTATGGTCAAGATCGTGCCGATTTTGCTGGGCGTTGTGGTGAGCTATGCCGTTGCGGCTGCGCTCGGCGAGGTTGATTTCTCGGGCGTTGCCGGCGCTCCGTGGGTCGGTCTGCCCATCGTGTGGGACAACACCGTGTTTGCACTCTTTGGGCCGCAGTTCGATAGCGGTCTTGCCACGACGGCCATCATCACCATCATGCCGCTGGCCTTCGCGACCATGATCGAGCATATCGGCGATATCTCTGCTATCGGTTCGACTTGCGAGCGCAACTACATTGCCGATCCCGGTCTGCATCGCACGCTGCTCGGCGACGGCCTTGCCACGATTCTGGCTTCGCTCTTTGGCGCTCCGGCCAACACTACGTATGGTGAGAACACCGGCGTGCTCGCCCTGACGCGCGTGTTCGACCCGCGCGTAATTCGAATTGCCGCGTGTTGCGCCATCGTGCTTTCGTTCTGCCCCAAGTTCGCGGCTGTCATTGCGGCCATGCCGGCGTGTGTGATCGGCGGTGTGTCGCTCGTGCTCTACGGCATGATCAGCGCTGTGGGTGTCCGCAACCTCATCGAGAACCAGGTCGATTTCCAGAACAACCGCAACGTGCTGGTTGCCGCGCTGGTGCTCGTGCTTTCGCTCGGCATCGCGTACAGCACCGCCGGCGCCATCGTGTTGGAGCTGGGCGGCGTGACCATTTCGCTGTCCGGCATTGCCGTGGGCTCACTGGTGGGCATTGTGCTCAACGCCATCCTGCCGGGTAACGACTTTGAGTTTGATGTCTCCGAGCTTGAGGAGGCTGCTGAGTAGCAGCTGCGTTCAGCTAAAACAAGATATGGTGCCCATGCGTATATGCGTGTGGGCACCATTTTTAATGTGTCAGTATCCAGTGGATGCCGCGGGCCATGCGCAAGTCGGTTTGGGCAAAGTGATTGCCGGGGTTGAGCTCCAGCGTTGTTGGAATGCCGCGCTCGACGAGCAACGCTTCCATCGCGCGTGTGTCGTCGAGTACATGCCGCATCATGCGGTTGGGCGTCTTGGTTTCCTTTTTGCCGAGTGACAGGTAGACGGCTTGCGGGCTGCCGGCAAAAGGGGCCGTGCTGGCACGGTCGACAAAGTCGGGAAACCATAGCGACCCCGATGCGCTCGCGGCGCGGTCAAAGGCGTCGGTTTGCCAGAGGGACCAGAGTGCGAAGAGGCCCGCGAGCGAGTAGCCGGCAATGCCGCGCCAGGTGGGCGGCTGAGGAAGCGACGACTCGACCTGGGGGATTATCTGATTCAGCAGCTCATCAAGAAAATCGGCAGCTTGGCCGCCGAAAGGCTCGGCATCGCGTACGGTCCCGTCGCATGCCCAGGGGCTCAGCTCGCGATTCCAATCGAGCCCGCCAATGGTGACGAGGGCGAATGGCGGACAGTCGCGCTCTCGGCAACACTTATAAACCTCGCTGCCGTCGCCCACGACCACAGGAAGGTAGATGACAGGCGCGCTTTCCGTATGATTCGAATAAACGGTTATCTGCTTTTGATGCGCTTCCATGACGGGCTTCTCTCAGTGTTGTGATATCGGCAGCCCCAATTGTCGCACGCCAGCGTATGCCGGTTGGGCTAGACCAAAGACAATCTCGTGCATCCCCTGCGGACGCATATGGAAAACGCCACCGCCGGAGGGGAGCTCGGCGGTGGCGTTGTTAAACGGTGCTCGGGCTCGGGGCCTTCGCGGGAGCTGCCATGTGCGCAGAGGCGTCTAAGAACGCTTACGGCTCGCCATGGTGCCTGCGGCGATAGCGGCTGTTCCCGCAAGGACGGTTGCCACGATGGCCGCACCCGAGGTGTCGCCGGTTGCCGCGAGCACGCCGGTAGTCTTGGCTTTCGTGGTTGAAGCCGCAACGGCCTTGGTCGGCTTTGAGCCCTCAGGCTTGGGGTTCTGCTTGGACTCCGCGGGCTTGCTTTCTGCGGGCTTGGTCTCGTCGGGCTTGGGGTCTTCCGGCTTGGCTACCTCGGGAGGTGCGATGGTCGTACTTTTGGCGACTGCTTTGATATAGAGGGAGTCGACCGTGGCGTCGCCCGTGCCGATGGCTTGGCCTGCCTCGTAGATGCCGTCACGGAGCTTGCGATAGTCAATGACCTTGCCGCCTTCGGGCGTCTGGATGGCGGCGTTCTCAATCTTGATGGTGCCGATTGTCTTGCCGTCAGCGCTCATGGCACGGGCAAAGATTGCCGCTGTATCTCCTTCGGCCGTTACCTTGCTGCGGATGATCGAAATGGCTGCGGGTGTGACGCCCTCGCTGGTCTGGGCGATGATGCCGATGTTCTCGCCTTGGGGTTCGCGCCTCGTCTCGCCATCTTGGTTTTCGCTGTAGGGGATGGGGCCGTCGCCGTTCTCGACATAGCGGGCTATGGCCTTGACAACGGAGTCGCTGATGTAGATGTGGCCGCCCTTCTCGTTGGGTCGATCGTTTCTGGTGGAGAATGCAGCCGAAACCTCGCCTTCCGCAAACGCGTCCACGGTGGAGCCGTTCTTGACGACGATGTCGTCCTGGTAGGTGAAGAGGGCGTTGGCGCCACCGTATCTGCCTTTACTTGCACGGACCGTCACGTTTGCATGATCGAGGGTGATGCCCTTGTGGGCATAGACGCCATATTCAACACCGTTTACGTTGAGGGAGGCGTTTGTGGCTGCGAGGCTGCCCTTGGCCTCGACGGCAGCGTCTTTCTCGGAGCTTGCCTTGACCTGGCTGCCGTCCGAGATGTTGATATTGCCGCCGCTCCAAAGGGCCTCACCATCGGCTGAGCTTGCCTCGACCGTCCCGCCACCCTTGATGGTGAGGTTCTTGTCGGCTCCAATACCCTTGTCCTTGGTAGCCCTGGCGGTGACGGCTCCGCTGTCGTCAATCGTGATATTGCCGTTTGCCCTGATGCCATCCGATGCACCCGTGGCGTTGACGTTGCCCGAACCTTTGATAGCGAGATCACCTCCGGCATTGATGGCATCAAACCCAGTGCTCGTGGCGTTGACGGATCCGGCTCCGTCGATGTTGATATTACCCGTGGTGAGGATAGCGTCCTCAGTAGATGTCACGCTGAGCGTGCCGCCCTCGTCGCCTTGGATATTGAGCTCGGCATTCTCGTTAGTGCCATGAGAAACGTTGATGCTTTCGATCCATTCGGCAGTGACGATGTTGGTTCCCGAGTAATTCACGTTGAGCTTGCCTGCGGCCTGGATCTCGCCGCCGTTATAGTTGTTGAGCTTCAAGTCGTCGGCGCCGTCCCACGACCAGGTACCGGCCTCGTCGCTCGCCGCGGTGTTGTACTTGTTGCCGCCGACCTTGACCCATTCCGCTGCGAGCGAGACGCTCGGCATGAGCAGCGAGCTCACCGTGAGCGCGCAGGCCAGGCCGCAGACGATGCGGCGCGTCACGCGGCGCCAGCTGCCGTGCGCGAGTCCTATGCGACGGCGAACGTCGGGTTCGGCAACATGGGTTCCGGCGGTAGTGTCATTGCGTTTGGGGGTCGTGAACAAGGCTGCCATGGTTGCTCCCGTTCTCATAGGGCCTATACGACTAGATTCAGCGTATCTGCTGGATGTTGCCGGCGGTAGTGCCGTTTGGAGGGCAAAATGTCCAAAACTTGGGAAGCAAAACATCGCGCGTCTGTGCGTTGCCTGGCTTTAAAAGAAAAGCGCGGAGCCGCTCGATGCGACTCCGCGCTTTGGTGTTCTGTTTTAGCAGACTATGCCGTTACGCTACGAAGAAGTAGACGAGGAAGGCGAGGGCTGCGATCCACATGAGCGGCTTGATCTTGGAGGCCTCGCCCTTAAAGAGCGCGACGATCACGTAGGCGATAAAGCCCAGGCCAATGCCGGCAGAGATGGAGTAGGTGAAGGGCACGCCGGCGACAATCATGAACGCCGGGAAACCCTGAGACACGTCGGACCAGTCGATCTCGGAGGCCTCGCTCATCATGAGGTAGCCGACGTAGACCAGAGCACCGCAGGTGGCGGCGCTGGAAACGATGGTGACGATGGGGGAGAAGAACGCGGCGAGAATGAACAGCACGCCGGTGGTGACGGAGGTGAGGCCCGTGCGGCCACCGTCGGCGGCGCCGGAAGTGGACTCGACGAAGGTGGTGATGGAGGAGACGCCCATGAAACCGCCCACAGCAGCAGCGGCGGAGTCGACGATTAGGATCTCCTTGATATTCTCGACGTTGCCGTCGTCGGTGAGGAACTCGCCCTGCTTGGCCACGGCCATCGCGGTGCCCATGGTGTCGAAGAAGTCACTCATGAGCAGCGAGAACGAGATGACGAGGAGCGCGGGGTCGGTAAGGACCTTGACGATGGCGGGCACGCCGCCGGCGTCGGCGATGGGGCCACCGATGCTCGAGAAGTCGAGCGGGGCGATGATACCGGTCGGAGCCTGGGTCACACCTAGGGGGATACCGGCGATGACGGCGACGACGATGCCGATGAGCAGCGAGCCGGGGACGTTGCGGCAGGCGAGGGCGACCGTCACCAGGATGGAGATGATGCCGACGATGAAGGTGGGGGAGGTGATGTCGCCCAGACCGACGAGTGTACCGGCGCCAGCGGTGATAATGCCGGCATCGCACAGGCCAATCATGGCGATGAACAGGCCCAGACCCACCGAGATGGCGTGACGCAGGACAACCGGGATGGCGTCCATGATGGCCTCGCGCAGGCCACAAAGCACGAGCAGCAAAATGACGACGCCCTCAAGGAAGATGACGCTCATGGCCACGTGCCAGTCACCGCCGCAGACGGTGGTGGTGATTCCAGCAATCATCGCGTTGACGCCTAAGCCCGACGCGCAGGCGAGCGGGCGGTTGGCGAAGATGCCCATGCAGATGGTCATGATGCCGGCGCCCAGGCAGGTGGCGCAGGCGAGCGCTCCCGCATCGATGCCGGCGCCCGAGAGCACCGCGGGGTTGACGGCAATGATGTAGGCCATTGCCAGGAACGTTGTCAGTCCAGCGCGAAGTTCGGTCCCGATTGTGGACTTGCGCTCGCTGACGTGAAATAGTTCGTCCATGCATACCCTTTCCTTGTTCGGCCCCGAGTTTAGGCCGATTGACACGAACTCACCCACTATAGCCCCTTTACGACGCTGTTGCTCCTCGCATGTTGATGTTCGGCGCTTTGTAGCAGACGGACGGTATTTTTCGCATGAAAATGTGTGGGTACCGTATACTTAAGCGGTTACAACGACCCCTATGGAGGAACGTATGATTAAAGAGCTCTGCCACGACGAGGCTATTCTGTCCCAGCGTTGCGAGGTTGCGACCGTCGAGGACGAGTCGGTCGCACAGGACCTGATCGATACCATCAAGTCGCTCGAGGACGCCGGTTGCCTTGCCGCTAACCAGATTGGCGTTACCAAGAAGGTTTGCGTCTATCTGGACGACGCCGGCGAGCCCCACGTGCTCTACAACCCCCGTCTGGTGTTTGGCCTGGGCGCCAGTAAGATGGAGGAGAGCTGCCTGACGCACGAGGAGGTCACCAAGTCCACGCGCTATATCAAGTGCAAGGTTGCCTTTGACCAGATTGTCGACGGCAAGATGAAGGAGTGCCGCCGCGACTACGCGGGCTTTGAGGCACAGATGATCCAGCATATGATCGACCACTGCCAAGGTAAACTTGTCTAGGGTGACTACAGCACCGCACTTCGTCTCTTTTGGCCCGGGCATGACATTGTTGTCATGTCCGGGCTTTTGTGTTTAGCGCCTCTTTGATTGGTGACAATAAGCTTAGAAAGAAAGAACGTAAAGCTAGGAGGCGCTATGTGTACGAGTATTCGATTTACCGATAATTCTGGTCACATGTATCTGGGCCGCAACCTCGACTGGAGCTTTGACTACGGCCAACAGGTTCGCGTGATGCCGCGCGGGTTCCACATTCCGTATTCGTTTATCGACGACGCGACAGCGGCACACGCGGTGATCGGTATGTGCATCGATTACAAGAATTACCCTATGTTCTTCGACTGCGGCAACGATGCGGGCCTCGCCGTGGCGGGTCTCAATTTCCCGGGTTATGCCGAGTATGCCGAGGGGCCGGTTGATGGAAAGACCAATATCGCGGCCTATGAGTTTCCCCTGTGGGTGGCAGCGACGTTCTCGACGGTCGATGAGGTCGAGGCCGCGCTGCGCGACACGGCGATTGTTGCCAAATCTGCAGGAGAGGGGCTGGGCGTGTCGCTGCTCCATTGGATTATCGGCGACAGCCAGCGCAGCATCGTGGTCGAGATGATGGCTGATGGCCTGCATGTATACGACGATCCGGTCGACACCCTTGCCAACCAGCCGACCTTCCCGTGGCACATGGAAAACCTCCGCACCTATATCACCGCCACAAGCGATTTTCCGCAGACGGCGACATGGCGTGGCGCCGAGCTCAAGCCCTATGGCGCGGGTGCCGGCATGCGCGGCATTCCGGGTGACTGCTATTCGCCGAGCCGTTTTGTAAAGGCGGCGTACCTCAATGCCAATTACCCGCAAAAGGAGAGCGAGACCGAAAACGTCGTCCGCATGTTCCGCTCGCTCGAGGGCGTGGTGATGATCGAGGGGGCGTCCAGGATGGGCGATGGCAAGTTCGAGAAGACTATCTACACCGGATGCTTTAGCGCGCGCACGGGCAATTATTACTACGCGATGTATGATGATCCGTCGATTCGCTACGTGAGCCTGATGGATGCCGAGGGCGCGAGCCCCGATAGGCTCGTGGTTCCCGAGCCGCGTCGTTCGTAGCTGCTAGCTTTACTGCAATACAAGACGGCCCTGCATCTCTCGCGAGGTGCAGGGCCGCTATCGTCGATGGGTGACGGCGCTAGAAGTTGGCGTCGTTGAGTTGTTCGTTCTCGAGGCCGTCGAGCTGTTGCTGTTCGGGCGTATCGGCGACGCTCTCGAGCAACTCGGTGGGATCGACGTTCATGCTCTTGCCGGCCTCGTTGCGGTTGACCAGGTCGTCCGAGAAGATATCGACTTCCATTTCCTCGGCTTCTTCAATCTGAACTTCGAGTGGCACCTGGGTGCGAATGAGTTTGACTGCCGGACGCATGCGGGCAAACAGCGGCACGTACTCGATGATGATGGCCGAGTTCTCAAGACCGTACCAACGCGCCGGGCTTCCGCAGGCGCGGCGGACGGCGTACTTGATGGCCATGACGCGGTGGTCATTGCGGTTGATGTCCGTTTCGGGGGCAAGCATCTTGCGCAGCATGCAAAAACGGAAGTCGCCCACGTTGCCGCGTGTCTCGTAGATGGAGTAGGTGTGATGCTGCGGCGGCAGCTCACCCGAGGCCATCAGGTCGCCAACGATCTGGCGCAGGTAGGCATTAACGCGCTGGTTGACCTTAAAGCCCAGGTCCAGGCGCACGCGGAACAGGAAGTCCGTGCCAAAGGTCTCAACGGAGTATTCGTGCGTATAGGGCTCATCGGTAACGTGTACGTTAATGAACCAGTATGCCTTGGCGCGCTTGGGATGCTTGTCCAGGATGGAATAGAGCACGTCGCGGTCGAGAGTGAGCGGATCGGGGCTGTTGGTGAGGAACACCAGATTGTCGGCGAGCACGGGGTAGGTCTCGTCGTTGCGCAGGCGGTTGAGCTGATCGATGTACTTGGAGACGGGCAGCAGGATCGTTTGCGTGCGCTCGATGGCGGTGCCGCGGCGCCACACATACATAAGGCCAAACAGCAGCGAGGACAAGAAGATCATGACGTAACCGCCGTCAAAGAACATGGTGAGGCACGAGGCGAAGAAGCACAGCTCAATGGCACCGAAGAGCAGGGCGAAGACGCAGGCGCCCAGCTTGTGCTTGAGGATGCCGGCGATATAGCTCGTCAAAAGCGTCGTGGTCATGAGCATGGTCACGGTAATGGCGAGGCCATAGGCGCTCTCCATGCGCTCGGAGTTCTGGAACAGCAGCACGATGAAGATGCAGCCGACCCACATGATGTTGTTGACAAGCGGAATATATAGCTGGCCCTTGGTGTCGCTGGGGTAGTGGATGCGAAGGTGCGGCATAAGGTTGAGGCGCGTTGCCTCCGAAACCAACGAAAAAGAGCCGGTGATGAGGGCCTGCGAGGCGATGATGGCCGCTACGGCCGAAAGCACGATGGCAAAGGGGCGCAGGGGCTCGGGAAGCATCATGTAGAACGGGTTAACGATGTCCATCGCGAGCATCTGGGGATTGGAGTTGTTGGCGAGCAGCCAAGCGCCCTGGCCCAGATAGTTAAGGATGAGGGCCGCCTTTACGAACGGCCAGGATGCGTAAATGTTAGCCTTGCCCACGTGACCCATGTCCGAGTAGAGGGCCTCGGCGCCGGTCGTCGACAGAAAGACGAAGCCGAGCACCATGATGCCCGAGTGGTTGATGGGCGAGAACAAGAACATGATGCCGCGGATGGGGTTGAGCGCGCGTAGGATGGACAGGTTGCCGAGCATGTTGAACAGGCCGGCGCCAGCCAAGAACAGGAACCACAGCGTCATGAGCGGGCCGAACAGCTTGCCGATCGACGAAGTGCCGGCGCGCTGCATGGCAAACAGGCCGCAGATAATGATGATGGTGATGATGATGACGTTGGTCTGGCCGTCACCCAAAAGCGCATGGCCCCACTCGATAGTGCGCAAGCCCTCGATGGCCGTGGTAACCGTGACGGCGGGGGTGAGGATGCCGTCGGCGAGCAGCGCCGCGCCGCCGATCATGGCGGGAAGGATCAGCCACGGCGCCACTTTGCGCACCAAGCTAAACAGGGCGAAGATGCCGCCCTCGTTGTGGTTATCGGCCTTCATGGCGATAACCACGTACTTGACCGTGGTCACGAGCGTCATGGTCCAGATGACGAGCGAAAGCGCTCCTAAGATCATGTCCTCGCTGACGGTACCGATGCCGCCGTTGTTGGCGACGATTGATTTCATGGTGTACATGGGGCTCGTGCCGATGTCGCCGTAGACGACGCCGAGCGTAACGAGCAGCATGCCAGCGGAGAGGGGAATGGCTCCATGCCCGCCTTGACCACGCTGATCTTGGGGGCTTGCCTCCAGTTTGTTATGTGCCACGTGGACTCCCTTGGACATCCGGTTATCCGTCTAGGACAGATAACCTTTATGCCGTCTTTATACATACAAGAGCAGTTTGGCACATCAGGTTATTTTAGACAATAATCCCCAGCTGAGGATTATTTATGTACGCAGGTAGCATTTCAAAGCAGGGGCTTTAAGCACGTGCTGCCTGGGCGATGCCAGCCTTGGCGTTTGCGCGTTTGCCGGCGAGTTCGCAAAAGATCGCGCCGCCGATGATAAGCACGGCGCCCATCAGACGGACCGGTGTTATGGCTTCGCCCAAAAGGACGGCCGAGAACACGACCGCCGAAAGCGGCTCGAGGTAGCCGACGACGGCGACGGTCTGGACGGGCAGTTTGGCGACGGCGCTAAAGTAGAGCAGGCAGCCGATGCCGGTGTTGACGACGCCGAGCATGACGACGGCGCGCCAATCAATACTGGCGGCGACGCCGGCGGACAGGAATGAGGGGGCGCCCTGCGTGAGGAGCGTAAGGACCAGCGCGGTCAAAAAGGCGGCGCTCACCTGGAGCGCGGAGTTCTCGAGGCCCTCGATGTGCGGCGCACCCTTGCTGGCGATGACCATCAATGCATAGCAGAAGGCCGAGGCGATGCCGCAAGCGATACCCGCAATGGGCATATTGCCGCCTAGACCTTGTGCCGCAATGAGAAAAGCACCGCAGGCGACGGCGATAAAGCCGGCGATTTTGCTGCCGGTCAGCTTTTCGCCAAAGATGAGCGGGGAGAGCGCCATGACGATGATGGGGCCGCAGTAGTACAGCAGCGAGGATACGCCGACGCCAATCGTCTGGTAGGCGCGGAACAGAAAAATCCAGCTGGCGCCCAGCGCGGCTCCCGAGAGGAGGAGGGCTGCGGCTTCGCGGGGGCGGGATGGCGCCTGCAGCTTATGGCGTTGGGTGACGGCGAGGACGGTGACAAGCGAGAGTGCGCCCAAAAACGTGCGCAGGAGCACGATATCGGAGCTCGGTAGCGCGATGGCAGCGGAGATGGTGCCGTTGGAGCCAAACAATAGCAATGCTGCTAGGTACGTAAACAGTCCGTTGTTCATGCGCTGAAATCCCCTCTATATCCGAGCATGTTCACTATGGGTGAACTGGCTATAGAAGAAAAGCGAATATAATTCATAGATAACATGACAAAAGCTCATGCATATGTGGAGGGGTGCCGTGGAAACGAATGTTCAAAAGATGCAGGTCCTGCTCGAGACCGTGCGCGCCGGCAGTTTTACGCGCGCCGCCGAGCGGCTGAGCTATTCGCAGTCGGGCGTGAGCCGTATGGTGGCCGATCTTGAGGCCGACTGGGGCTTTAAAGTGCTTGATAGAAGCCGCGAGGGCGTAGTGCTTTCTGCCGACGGGCGGCAAGTTATGCCGGCGGTTGAGGCGCTCTGTGAGGAATTCACTCGCCTGCAGCGACGGGTAGATGAGATGCGTGGGCTCATGCGCGGCAAAATCTGCATCGGTACGTTTTCGAGCGTGGCGACCCACGTGCTGCCGCCGGTGATTGCGCACTTTCGCGCCGATCACCCGGACGTCGATTACGAGCTGCTGATGGGTGATTACTCCGAGATTGAGCAATGGGTGGCGGAAGGCCGCTGCGACTTGGGCTTTATTCCGCGCGAGCCGCACGGTGCCGGCATGGCGTCGCGGCCGTTGGTGCAAGACGAGCTGATGGCCGTGGTGCCAGCGGACTCTTCGCTTGCCATCGCGGAGGTCGTTTCCCTTGCCGATTTGGCCAACGAGCAGTTTATTCTGCTGGAACGCGGTAGCGACGACGAAATAACGCCGCTGTTTCGCCGCGCGGGCCTGGCAGTGCGCTCAAAACTGTCGACCTGGGATGACTATGCGATTATGGCCATGGTCGAGGACGGCCTGGGCGTGAGCGTTCTTCCGGCGCTCATCTTGCGCCGCTGCCAGTTCGATGTCGCCGTGCGCCCTCTCGAGGGACATCCTCATCGGCAGATCAACGCCATATACCGCACCGCTGACGTTTCGCTTGCGGCGGCTCGTTTCCTTGAATATCTCTAAAAGCGCGTACCTGTTGTCTACTTTGGGACAATTCTCGGGGTTCGGTACATTTTCTTATGAAATTGAACTTTCGGATAATGCGCCGCGCTATACTGCTGCCTAAATTGAACTCAGGTTCAATTTGTGTTCTATAAATTGAACTTTGCCAGCAAGGAGGTTCTAATGGCCCAAGAGACGTTTAGCGATCGCCTGCGACAGGCCATGTCCGATCGCGACGTTCGCCAGTCGGATGTAATCCGCGCATCGGAGATGCTCGGCAAAAAACTCGGCAAGAGTCAGATGAGCCAATATGTGAGCGGCAAGACGATCCCGCGGCGCGATGTGGCAGAGCTGCTCGCCCGTATTTTGGAGGTCGATGTTTCCTGGCTGCTCGCCAGTGACGCCGATCAAGTCGAGACGTCCTCGTCCCATAACGTTGCCAAATCCGAACCTAGTCCCTCAGCTCAAATTCCAAGGAGCACCACCATGCGTACTTTTTCTAAATCCACCAAGCTCGATAACGTCCTGTATGACGTGCGCGGTCCCGTCGTCGACGAGGCTGCCCGTATGGAGGACGAGGGCGAGCGCATCCTCAAGCTCAATATCGGCAACCCGGCGCCCTTCGGTTTTCGCACGCCCGACGAGGTTATCAAGGACATGCGCCAGCAGCTGCCCGACTGCGAAGGCTATTCCAACTCGCGCGGCCTGTTCTCTGCGCGCAAGGCGATCATGCAGTATTCGCAGATCAAGGGCCTGCCCAATGTTCAGATGGAGCATATCTACACGGGCAACGGCGTGTCCGAACTCATTCAGCTTTCGATGAACGCTCTGCTCGACAATGGCGACGAGATTTTGATCCCCAGCCCCGACTATCCGCTCTGGACGGCGTGCGCAACCCTCGCCGGCGGTCATCCCGTGCACTATCTATGCGATGAGCAGGCGGATTGGTATCCCGACCTGGAGGATATGGAGTCCAAGATCACGAGCGCGACCAAGGCCCTCGTCATCATCAACCCCAACAACCCCACGGGCTCGGTCTACCCGCGCGAGGTGCTCGAGGGCATCGCCGAGGTTGCGCGCAGGCATCAGCTGATGATCTTTGCCGATGAGATCTACGACCGTCTGTGCATGGACGGCTACGAGCACGTCTCGATTGCCTCGCTCGCTCCCGATCTGCCTTGCATTACGTTTAGCGGCCTGTCCAAGTCGCATATGATCGCGGGCTATCGTATTGGCTGGATGGTGCTTTCGGGCAACCAGCGCTGCATGAGCGACTTCATTATGGGTATCAACATGCTCTCTAACATGCGCCTGTGCTCCAACGTGCCGGCCCAGTCGATCGTCCAGACGGCGCTCGGTGGCCATCAGTCGGTCAACGACTACATCCGTCCCGGCGGTCGTGTCTACGAGCAGCGCAACTTTGTGTATGAGGCACTCAACAAGATCGATGGCATCTCGGTGGTCAAGCCGCGCGCGGCGTTCTATATCTTCCCCAAGATGGATGTTAAGAAGTTCAACATCACCGATGACGAGCAGTTTGCCCTCGACCTGCTGCACGAGAAGAAGATTCTGATCACGCGCGGCGGCGGCTTTAACTGGGCCGAGCCCGATCACTTCCGCATCGTGTACCTGCCGCGCATGGAAGTGCTCAAAGAATCGCTCGAAGACCTCGCCGACTTCTTCGATCATTACCGTCAAAGCTAAGGGATAGAGGCTCTATACAATCGAAAGCTCCCTGCAGTTGCTTGGCTGCAGGGAGCTTTCTTGAATCGGTGGAACTAAATAACGATTCCGTTGCAGTGGTCGATTTCGTGCTGGATGATCTCGGCGGTGTAGCCCGAGAAGTTTTTGATGCGGCGGACGAAGTTCTCGTCCAAATACTCAACCTTAATGCGGCGATAGCGGGTACAGGGACGCTCGCCGATCAGCGAGAGGCACCCTTCGCTCGTCTGATAGGCATTGACCTGCTCAAGAATTTGAGGGTTGTACATCAGCAGCGCCCTGTTGCCGTCCTTTACGCAGATGATGCGTTTGCGCACGCCGATCATGTTGGCGGCGAGGCCCACGCACTCGTGCTCATGTTCGTTGAGCGTATCCAGGAGGTCCTGCCCGGTCGCGGCGTCGTCGGGTCCCGCGTCTTCGGAAGGAAGGCGCAAAAAGAACTCGGATTTCATGATGGGCTTAATCATGGCGGGCTCCTCATGTCTTATGCTTTCGTGGACTTTTAATAATAGCGCGGAAGGAAAGCTGTGCGTCCGCGTTACAATCTTTCGACGTTGGACCATGTTGTCAGACTCGTCGTGTACGGCGTCTGGCGTAAGTCTAGGGCTCATTTTTCGCCCTGGACTGTTCCTCTGGGGCGATGCGACTGTCGTTCCAAGAGGAAGGAAATGCATGGGGAGCAAATCTCAGCAACAAGTTAGAGTAACGCCATCGGGCACTGCGGCGCTTCTCGTCGTAATGTATATCGCAGCCTTTGTCGCCGCGTTTAACGAGAACATCATTAACGTGGCGTTGCACGACATTATGGCGGCCTTTTCGGTGAGTGCCACCACGGTGCAGTGGCTCGTTTCGGGCTACATGATCGTGACGTCGATCTTTACGGCCATCATGGCCTTCCTGTCCGGCCGTTTCTCGACGCGCAAGCTGCTGTTTTTCGCATGCGGATGCATGGTCGCCGGCGAAGCCCTGTGCCTGGTCGCTCCGTCGTTTAGCGTTTTGCTGCCAAGTCGTATTTTGCAGGCTGCGGGATCGGGCATCTTGTTCCCGCTCATGATGAACGTGGTGCTGTCTTGTGCCCCGCGTGAGAAGCTCGGTCTGTATCTGAGCCTGGGTGGCGCCTGCATTACGCTGGGGCCGGCGTTTGGACCCGTGATCAGCGGTCTTATGTGCACGTTGTTTGGCTGGAGGGCGGTGTTCGTAGTGCCGCTGGTGGGCGGCATTGCGGTCGCAGCGGCGGGCGTTAAGCTTGTTCAGAATGTCGGAGAGCGTTCGAACATCACGCTTGATATTCTGTCGGTTGTTTTGCTCGCGGCCGGCATTACGGCATTTGTGTATTCCGTAGGCGAGTTCTCGACCAATCTGATTGCCGGTATCGTGGCGCTCTTCACCGCCATTGTGCTGCTCGGCCTGTTTGCCGCCCGTCAGCTCAAGCTTGAGCATCCGGTGCTTAACGTGCGTCCCATGGCGAGTGTTCGTTTTTGGCCTGCGTGCTTGCTTGTGGTGGTATCGATGATGACGACGTTCTCGATGAGCGTTTTGTTGCCGCTCTATTTTGAGGGCGCATACAGAATGACCGCACTTGTTGCGGGCTTGCTCATTTTGCCGGCGATTGCCTGCAACGCCGTGACCTCGATTGTGGGCGGACGCGTGATGGACGCCCGTGGCGCATGGCCGCTGCTGCCGGTCGGCTTTACCCTGATTGCCGTGGGGCAGACTGCCATCTCGATGACGGCGGCAAGCATGAACATCGGCGTCGTCGTGGCGCTGACCGTTGTGGTGTATGCCGGAGTCGGTTTGGTGCTGAGCCCCTCGCAAACGGCCGGCTTGGAGACGCTGCCCGCCGCTGAGCATCCTCACGGAACGGCATTGCTCAACACGTGGAACATGATTGCCGCATCGTTTGGCCCGTCGCTGTTTATCGGCCTGCTCTCGAGTTCTGCGGCGACTGCCGGTGTCGCTGGCGCTGCGACGGACGTTGCCCAGGCAATTGGATTTGCAGCTGCCGTGCGTGTGGCAGCTGCAATTGCCGTGGTTGGGTTCGCGACGTCGCTGGTGTACGCTCGTCGCGAGTCGCACATGTCGCATTAATGTGTGCATATAGATTCTGCAGCTAGATTGGATGGCGACACCATAAACTAATGGACGTTTTGCCGAGAGGCATGAATGTTTAAAGCGCAAAGAGTGCGCGACGGGCCCCGCGAATGGGGCGATGATGCCCGAGAGGGCCAAGAAGGAGTCTCATGTCTGAGAACGAAGAGATCATGAACGAGACCGAGAACGAGACCATGGCTGCCGAGGTCGAGGCAGTCGAGACCGTGGAGACCGAAGCTGCCGAGGTAGAGGCTGCTGACGAGGTTTCCGCCGAGGAGGAGGCCGAGGTTGTCGAGGCCGCCGTTGATTACGATGACGAAGAGCTGATGGACAAGATGCAGAAGGCTGCCCGCCTGCTGCGTAGCCGTCGCTTTGCTATTTCCAAGGAGGAGGAGGCCAAGGCCGAGCGCATGGCGAACATCGAGCGCGCCATCAAGCTTCTTGACCTCAAGCCCAAGATGGAGCAGAAGGAAATGTCCGATCTGCTGGGCATGCGCCTCCGTGAGCTCGATGGCCTGATGGCCGAGGCCGAGGCTGCCGATCTGGTCGGCCGCATCGACGACGCCGAGGGCGATATGCGCAAGATCGTCGTCTTCGCTGCCGAGGATGCCGCTGAGGGCCTGGTCGAGCTTGCCAACAAGAAGGAGAAGCTCCTGCCCGAGCTTTCTTACGAGGAGGCCACCGAGCTGATGGCCGCCCTCGATAAGGTCATCGCTCCGCTCGTCGCCATGGGCCTGGACGAGGACCGCGGTCCTCGCGGCGGCCGTGACGACCGTGGCGGCCGTGGCGGCGACCGTGGCGGGCGCGGCGGCTTTGGCGATCGCGGTGGCCGTGGTGGCGACCGTGGCGGTCGCGGTGGCCGCGGCGGCTTTGGTGACCGCGGCGGCGACCGTGGCGGTCGCGGCGGCTTTGGCGGCAACCGTGGTGGCTATGGCGACCGCGGTGGCAACCGTGGCGGCTTTGGTGGCAACCGTGGTAACGACCGCGGCGGTCGCGGTGGCGACCGTGGCGGCCGCAACGGCGGCGGCTTCCGCGGCAATCGTTTTTAGTTGGGTTACGCGGTTTTACCAAACCGCGTAACTAGTTGACGCTGCGCGCCCACCAGAGCGACAACTTGTCATTCAAAGAGGACGGCATGACCAGAAGGTCTATGCCGTCCTCTTTTCATGCCAATTTGTTCGCTCTGGCGGGCGCTCGCTGGCGTTGCCAAAACATCGGCGTTCCCATAGTCCAAACCTGCCAAAAAGGGACAGGTTTATTTTGGTCGGTTTTATCTGGGTAAACGTGGTTGTCTATCGCAATGTAGTCATTGGGGACGTTCTTATTTGACTAGTCGTTTAAGAACGTCCCCAACGACTACATAGCATGAGAGTGGATAATCTCCCGGTTTGAGTCTGCATTCGAGCTCAAAGTGGGAGATTATCCACTCTCATTTGCTATGCGTCCGAAAATCCACGCTCGTTTGATTTCTGCCTACATTTGGAGGAAGAGCTCGTGGAGGCGCGTGTCGTCGTCGAGCTCGGGGTGAAAGGTAACACCGAGCTGGTTGTCTTGACGGGCGGCGACGATGCGGCCATCGACTTCGGACAGGGCCTTGGCATTGCCGTGCACCTTGACGATGCGGGGTGCACGGATAAACGTCAGCGGCACTTCACCGTCGATACCGTCTACCCGCCCCTTGGTGCGAAAGCTGCCGAGCTGTCTGCCATAGGCATTACGCTCAACGAGCACATCCATAGTTGCCAGGCGCGGCGTCCCCTTATCGTCGTGGGCGGCAAGGTCGCGCGCCAGCAGAATCAAGCCGGCGCAGGTTCCCAATACAGGCGTGCCTTCAACAATGCGTGTACGAAGCCCCTCGAGCATACCGAGTTCGGCAAGTAGCTTGCCCTGAACGGTGGACTCGCCGCCGGGGAGGACCAGGCGGTCAAAGTTCTGCTGCAAATCGGCCGCCGCCCTCAGCTCAATACAGTGTGCGCCCAGCTCAGACAGTCTTGCCTCGTGCTCGGCAAAAGCGCCTTGGACCGCCAGCACGGCGACCGTTTGGTCTGCATAATCGCTCATGTGCGACCCTTTCTGCCGGACTAGCGCCCGCGCTCCTCCATGATAATCTCGATCTCGTCGGCGTTGATGCCCACCATGGCCTCGCCCAGGTCCTCAGAAAGCTCGGCAATGAGCTTGGCATCGGTGAAGTTTGCCACGGCCTTGACGATGGCGGCGGCGCGCTTGGCGGGGTCGCCGCTCTTAAAGATGCCCGAGCCGACAAAGACGCCCTCGGCGCCCAGCTGCATCATCAGCGCGGCGTCGGCGGGAGTCGCTATGCCGCCGGCGGCAAAGTTCACGACGGGAAGCTTGCCCGTGGCATGGACCTCGCGGACCAGTTCGACCGGAACCTGCAGTTGCTTGGCTGCCTCAAAGAGCTCATCGTCGCGCAGGGCAACAACGTCGCGGATTTGTTTTTGGATCTTGCGCATGTGACGCACAGCCTGAACGACGTCGCCCGTGCCCGGCTCGCCCTTGGTGCGAATCATCGTGGCGCCCTCGGCAACACGGCGCAGCGCCTCGCCCAGATCGCGGGCGCCGCAGACAAACGGCACGTCAAACTGGGTCTTGTCGATGTGATAGACGTCATCGGCAGGGGAGAGAACCTCGGACTCATCGATGTAGTCGATCTCGATGGCCTGAAGGACCTGCGCCTCGACAATGTGGCCGATGCGGCACTTGGCCATAACGGGGATGGAAACGGCCTCTTGAATGCCCTTGATCATCTTGGGGTCGCTCATGCGCGAGACGCCGCCTGCGGCACGGATGTCGGCCGGGATGCGCTCGAGTGCCATGACGGCGCAGGCGCCCGCCTCCTCGGCGATGCGTGCCTGCTCGGGCGTGGTGACGTCCATGATGACGCCGCCCTTGAGCATCTGCGCGAGCTCGCGATTGAGTTTGACGCGATCGGCCTTGCTGGTCTGTTCTACCATGGTTGCTCCCTTGGTTGGCATGTGCATTGCTTGACGGAACATCCTATCGGGGAGCTGGGTATGGCGAAATACTCAGTTTTCGAGATAATTACAAGGTCAGACTAATACCAGATTGAACAGCGCGATAAGGTCAGGTGGCAAACACATGCTTGACTACAATTTGGAAAAACGCGGCGAAGCATCGCTCTATGAGTATGTTTACCAGCAAATTCGAGATGATATCGTAGCTGGACGCATTGCGGCGGGGGAACATCTTCCGTCTAAGCGCGCCTTTGCCAGTCATCTGGGAATCAGTGTCATTACCATCGAGAATGCATATAACCAGTTACTTGCCGAGGGCTATATTTGCTCAATGCCGCGTCGGGGCTACTACGCTTGCGAGCTTCCGGATGCACCGGTTTTGCCTTCGGCTGCGGAGGGCATCGACCGAGATGCCGTCTCCGTGGGCCCCAGCGCACATGATATCAACGGACAGGTCGAGCGATTTGATGTGCTTTCTCCTTCCGCTTTGGAAGCGGCGCGGCTTTGGCAAAGCGCGCTGCGGGCGACGCTGGCATCCGAAGACGAACGCGAAATCTTTTCGACTGCGCCGGCACAGGGCACCGCTCGGCTACGACGCGCAATTGCTCACCACCTGCGCGGGACAAGGGGTATGAATGTCGACCCCGACAACATCGTTATCGGTGCGGGCGCCCAGCTGCTCGATACCATGTTGGTTCAGTTGCTTGGAGCCGACAAGGTGTATGCCGTTGAGGATCCGGGCTATTTGCGCCTGACGCGCATCTATCAGGCCATGGGCTGCAAAGTTCGACATATCCCGTTGGATGATGAGGGCGTGGACTTGAGCACTCTGCAGAAAAGCGGGACTGATGTCCTTCACCTGATGCCGTCCCATCAGTATCCGACCGGCCTGGTGACGAGCATTGCGCGTCGCTATGCCCTGCTGGGCTGGGCCGCCGAGCGACCAGGTCGGTATCTCATCGAAGATGACTTTGATTGTGAGTTTCGCCTTGCCGGCAAACCGATTCCCGCGCTCGCGTCGATCGATGCCGCCCAGTCGGTTATCTACACCGACACGTTTTCGAAGAGCCTGTCATCGGCGTTGCGTCTAGCGTACATGGTGCTGCCCGACGAGCTAATGGAGCGGTTTAGGCGCAACCTTGGTTTTTACGCCTCGTCGGTGAGTTCTGTTGACCAGGTCGCTTTGGCTCGTTTGCTGGAATCGGGTGATTACGAGCGACATGTGAACCGCGTGCGCGTTCGTGCTCGCGAGGCGCGTGATGGCCTAGCGGCGCTTGTACGGAAGGCGTTTCCGGCAGGGGAGGTCTCGATCGAGCATGCAGACGCAGGCCTTTACTGCACTGTGGTTGCGGAGCGCGGAACGGGTGGAAGCTCTTTTGTGCGGGCCCTCACGCGCTCGGGTATTCCGTTTATCGATATCAGTGACTGTTATTGGTGTGCCGATGGTGCATTTGTCCCTGAAAACTCGACTCAAATTCTTGTCCAGTATGACGATCTGGGTCCGGAAGTGCTTAATACCTTGGAATTGCAGCCAATGGGGGCACTCTGCAACCTAAGTGAGTAGACTTTTGGAACTTTGGCGACCAGGCAGTTTTGTAACAAGTCATTTACCTGCGACTTTATAAAGCAATATGGATGGTCTGCGCGGCAAGTTCGAAAAAGTCTACTCACTTGCCGCGCAAAGCTTCTGCATGAGAAAAAAATGGGGTTTTCAACAGTGCTTCGTCCAGCTTTCGGCAAGCTTTTGGTCAGTTGGGGAGGGCTGTTGAAAACTTAGCAGTCCGTTCGGTGCCATTTTTGGTGCGTTCGCCCCAATGCGAGACAGGCTGGGTTGAAATTCGTGTTTTCCTGTGCCTATGAAGGATTTACTTTGTGACATATCGGCTTTTAGATACTGGCGTTTGCCCCCTCAAGTCCGCGCTTTGTGTCCGCCGCTTCCGCGACCGGAAGAAGACCGGCAGCGATATGACCTCGCCCGTAACCCGACGGCTGCGGTTGCACTCGGCTTTCCGTTGTATACATTGGTTCGGACGAGAAGCAAACGGACATGCTCTGCCAGCATTAGGCAGCGGCTGTTTCTGGGCGAGCTTCCCAGGGAATCCGTGCTGGAAACGGAGCATGGATTTTTGATTACGTCTCCTCTACTGACGGCATTCATCATGTCGCGGCATCTGACGGATCTTCAGCTTCTTTTTGTGTTGGCGGAGATGTGCGGCCTGTTTGCGGTGTGTGCCCTGCCGGCGGCACTTGAGGCGGAGCTTTCGCGTGCAATTGATTCGGGCGCGATTTCGACAACGTTCGGTTGGGTGCGCTGCCCGTCCGAGGACGGCACCGCCTCAAATTTATGGCGTCGAGACGCTTTGGTTTTGGGCGGAGACCTTGACCGTTTTTGTTCAGATGTTTGCGGGATGCGTTACGGCAATAGATTTATGGCGGTATCGCAACTCGTTCCATTGGGTGCCGCGTCGCCTTTTGAGGTCGAGGCGTATTTGCTACTTGCACTGCCGCGATCCCTGGGAGGCGAAGGTTTTTGCGGCATAGAGCTTAATGTTGAAGTGACGTTAAGCACAAGTGCTCGAGCGATTGTGGGAAAGTCCCGTGTATATATCGACCTACTTCTTTCTTCACCGGACGGTAAGCGACAGGTGGCCATTGAATGTCAGGGAAAGGCCTCGCACGGACGCGCAGGGGATGGCTTGCGTGACGCTGACCGCATGACAGCCCTTCAGGCCATGGGCTACGATGTACTTCTCCTGACACACAGACAGATATCCGATGAGGATAGATTCCGCGCGATCGTTAAGGCCGTATGCAGGATGCTCGATGCTGAATATCGTGATAAAAGTTCGGATGAGCAAAGGGCTGAGGCATTACTCCGGTCTGAACTATTTGTTGACTGGACAAAATTGGGAGTAATCGACGGAAAGATGCCCGTTAGACACAAAGCAGTTCGATCGTGGACGGCTGCGGAACTAAGTGAGTAGACTTTTGGCTTGATGGCGACCAGGTCGTTTTGCAGCAAGTCATTTACCTGCGGCTTTATAAAGTGATATGGATGGCCTGCTCGGCAAGTTTCGAAAAGTCTACTCACTTAGTTTTTGACGAGAGACCGGTGCCGAAGATAGCTCTATTTCAGGGCGTTAACGAGTCCTCGAGACACAAAAAGGCCCGAACCAATACGGTCCGGGCCTCATCGAGCTAGAGGTTATGTCTCAAGCGGTTGGCTTAGCCAAAGTAGCGCTTGAGCAGGCCGGCGAAAGCCTTGCCGTGGCGGGCCTCGTCGCGAGCCATCTCGTGCACGGTGTCGTGGATGGCATCGAGGCCAGCGGCCTTGGCGCGCTTGGCAAGATCAGTCTTGCCGGCGGTGGCGCCGTTTTCGGCCTCAACGCGCATCTCGAGGTTCTTCTTGGTGGAGTCGGTCACGACCTCGCCCAGGAGCTCAGCGAACTTGGCGGCATGCTCGGCCTCCTCGTGGGCAGCCTTCTCCCAGTACAGGCCGATCTCGGGATAGCCCTCACGATGAGCGACGCGAGCCATGGCCAGGTACATACCGACCTCGGAGCACTCGCCCTCAAAGTTGGCGCGCAGGTCGGCAACGATGTCCTCGGAGACGCCCTCCATCTTGGCGACGCCCACGACGTGCTCGGCAGCCCACTCGAGCTGGCCCTCCTCCTGCTTCAGAAAGCGAGAACCGGGAACGCCGCACTGGGGGCACTTAAAATCCTCGGGCAGCTGGTCGCCGTCGAACTCTTCCACATAACCGCAAACGGGGCAAACAAACTTCATGATTCGATCCTTTCGATCGATGGCGATTGCGCGCTCGTCCGGTCCCGTAAGGGCCCTCTCCGGACGTGCGTCTTGACGAGTTCTATTATCCATAAATGCAACCAAATGTGAAGCCTATTAGGAATGATTTTTAATAAAACAATTTTGAGATATGAAGATGTTGATTGATTAACGATTGGCAGGCCGTCTCTGATCGCCGCTGAGTACAATCGGTCGAGCAAATGTTGACCAATCAACAAATGAGGGAGTTTCCTTTATGCATCTAGCCCACCGCGCCTGGTGCCGAACGTATCAAACGGTTTTTCGCATCGCATTGCCAGTGCTGCCCTATACCGAGCCACGCATTCTGGAGCATGCTGAGGATGTGCCCGCGGTGCTTCAAAAGCGCTCGATCCAGAAGGTCCTTATCGTGACAGACCCTGGTATTGCACGTTTGGGGCTCACGGCAACACTCGAGCGTGCGCTTACGGCTCAGGGGATTGGCGCTGCGGTCTATGCCAAAACATCAGCGAATCCCACGGTCTCAAATGTGGAGGAAGCGGCGTCCCTGTATCGAGAGAGCGCCTGCCAGGCCATTATCGGCTTTGGTGGAGGATCGGCCATGGACTGCGCCAAGGGCGTGGGAGCGCGCATCGCGCAGCCAAACAAGCCCATCAACAAGATGCGCGGCCTACTGCGGATTCATCGTCGCCTGCCGCTGCTCATCGCCGTTCCCACCACGGCAGGCACGGGAAGCGAGGTCACGCTTGCAGCGGTAATTACCGATGATGAGACACACTACAAGTACCCCATTAACGACTTTGTGCTCATCCCGCGCTTTGCGGTGCACGACCCCGAGTTTACGCGCGGTCTGCCCGCCTCCATTACGGGGCAGACGGGCATGGACGCCCTGACGCATGCCGTCGAGGCCTTTATCGGGCGAAGCACCACGCCCTATACGCGCAAGATGGCGCGACAGGCGGTGCAGCTCATCCACGACAATTTGCTCGAGGCCTATGAGCATGGCGACAACATGCGTGCGCGTCGCAATATGCTTTCGGCGGCGTATAAGGCGGGTGTTGCCTTTACGCGCTCCTATGTTGGATACGTTCATGCCATCGCACACAGCCTGGGCGGGCGTTGCGGGATTCCGCACGGCTTGGCCAACGCCATCATCCTGCCGCACATGCTTCGCGCTTACGGTGATGCTGCCGCCCCCAAGCTTGCCGATCTTGCTCGCATGGCGGGCATTGCGCCGGCTAACGCGCAGAATAGCCTGGCGGCCGAGGCCTTTATCGATTGGGTCGATCGAATGAACGCCGCCTTGGACATTCCCAAATATGTGACGGGCATTCGCCGCTCCGACATTCCCGAAATGGCGGCACATGCCGATGCCGAGGCCAATCCGCTGTACCCCGTTCCGCTTTTGATGGACCGCCTGGAGCTCGAGCATATGTACGAGGTCGTCGCGGGTGGTATGTTTGAGGACGAGAACTAGGAGGGTCCATGAACACCGAGGAAATTGCGCGCATCGTCGGCGATCAGCGCGCTTACTTTAAGACGCACGCCACGTTTGATGTCGATGCTCGACGTCGCGCGCTCGTGCGCCTGCGCGAGGCGGTGCGGGCCCACGAGGCCGATATTGCCCATGCGCTCAAGACCGATTTGGGAAAGTCGCATGACGAGGCATATATGTGCGAGATCGGCACCTCGCTTTCCGAGATCCGTCATCAGATCGCTCATGTGGCTCGATGGAGTCGTCCGCGCCTGCGTCCGTGCGACCTTGCCAACGCCGTGAGCGTGTGCAAAACGCAAGCCGTGCCCTATGGCGTCACGCTCATCATGGCGCCGTGGAACTACCCGTTTTTGCTGACGCTCGAGCCGCTCGCCGGCGCCCTTGCCGCGGGCAATACCGTGGTCATCAAGCCGAGCGCCTATGCTCCGGCATCGAGCGCGGTGCTCAAGCAAATCTGTGAAGAGGCATTTGATCCGCGTCTGGTGACGGTTGTCGAGGGCGGGCGCGCCGAGAACGAAGCGTTGCTCGATGAGTGCTGGGACAAGATCTTCTTTACCGGTAGCGTTCCGGTCGGCAAGCTCGTCATGGAGCGCGCAAGTAAAAACCTTGCGCCCGTGACGCTTGAGCTGGGCGGAAAGAGCCCCTGCATCGTGGATGCGACGGCAAACTTGAAGGTTGCGGCACGGCGTATCGCCTTTGGTAAATGGCTCAACGTGGGGCAGACCTGCGTGGCGCCCGACTACCTGCTGGTCGATACGAGCGTGCACGACGAGCTGCTGGGCCTCATCAAAGAGGAGGTCCGCCGTATGTTTGGTGACCATCCACTCGATAACGAGGATTACGGACATATCGTCAACGCCAAGCATTTTGCGCGCGTGCGCGGGCTGATCGATCCCGATAAGGTCGTGCTTGGAGGTGCCGCGCGCGAGTCGTCGCTCAAGATTGAGCCGACGATTTTAGACGGTGTGGCGCCTGAGGACGCCGTAATGCAGGAGGAGATTTTCGGCCCCATCTTGCCGGTACTGACGTTTGAGAACTTAGACGAGGCCGAAACGTTTATTACGGATCGTCCGACGCCGCTGGCCCTGTATATCTTTAGCCAGGACCGCGAGGTCCAGCAGCGCTTTGTGCGCTACGTGCCCTTTGGCGGCGGCTGTGTTAACGACACCATCATGCATCTGGCTACGAGCCATATGGGCTTTGGCGGCATGGGCGCGAGCGGCATGGGGCAGTACCATGGCCGCGAGAGCTTCGATGCGTTTAGCCACAAGAAGAGCATCGTGAACAAGGCAACCTGGCTGGACGTGCCGTTTCGGTATGCGCCCTACGCAAGCTGGAAGCACAAATTCGTGCGCATGTTTGTACATTAGAATCAGATTGTGTAGCGACAAACGGTCGAAAAGGCGCGGGTGGGGCGAATTTGTGTCCGCACGGGCCCGTAAGCTTCTCAGTACGGTTAAGCGCCGATTTATCCGGTCGTTAGAGGAGCTGCCATGTACGAGCCTTCACGTGTTCTTTTGTCGTTTCATATTGCAGGATTTCAGTATGCCGACGGTGCCTTGGTCCTGGGCGATCTTAAGGTCGGCGATAAGCTGACGCTGTGTGCCGAGCGCGATAATCCCCATGACCCTGAGGCGG
>URDE01000016.1:0-27793 GCA_900546525.1 uncultured Collinsella sp. | reverse complement strand
GGGGCTGGATTGTGGATTCAAATGGCTAGAGAGATATGGGTGCGAACGAGAAATCGTTATTGGGGTCATCCTTTTCCATAAACTCATCGAGACAAAACGTCATGTAGATTGGAACGTACAGAACCTTGCCCTCTTTGCTGAGATTCTCGTGGCTTAGTACAACGGCCTCGGGAATTTTGTACTCGCCCACACTCATCAGACGATCGAGGGCCGCGTGCGCTCGAACTTTCTTGCCCGATTTGACCTCGATTGGGACAACATGCCCGTGGGCGCCTTCGATCACAAAGTCAACTTCACCGACCTCACGCGTTTGGTAGTACCATGCATCCGCCCCGAGGGCAACAAGTTCCTGCGCGACCACGTTCTCATAGAGACCACCAAGGTTGGGAGTTTTCATATCAAGATAGACAGCGCGTGCGGTGCTGCCGGGGTACCGCGATGCGAGCATGCCCGTATCAGACTCATATAGTTTGAAGGCCGTCGTTTTCTCCGTCCTCTTGAGAGGACTCCGTGGCTCCGTCACCCTGGCGACCATCAATCCAACACCTGCGTTAACAAGCCACAGGAAATCCTGCTCATATTTTTTAAGGCGAGCTCCCTCACCCAGAGACGAAACAACAAAGCGATGAGACTCCGCCTCAAGCTGAACGGGAATTTGCTCAAAAATCGACCGAACGTTAAACGCTCGAGTCGATGCATATTTTGAGATATCGCTTTTGTACTGATCGACCAGCTGGGTTTGAAGCTCACGTGTTCTCACGAGCGAATAACCCGAATCAATATAATTCTGAACGACCTCCGGCATGCCGCCGCAAACGATATAAGCTCTATAGTTCTTGAGCATCGCCTCATGAATATAGTTTTCGACAGGATGCTTTTCGACAAGGCAGCTGCGAATGCCTGCAAGCACATTCTCGCTGACGCTGTTTGCCCAACAAAACTCTTCAAAATCCATCGGGCGCATAACAATGTGCTCGACATACCCCACCGGAAAAGAAGAGATCCCCTTAAACTCAGTCCCAAGCATAGACCCCGAGAAGGCATAGCTAAAGCGCCCATCCTCGACCAACGCCTTCATGAGTGTAACGATCTGCGGATACTCCTGAATCTCATCGACAAAGACAAGCGTATCGCCCTCAACAAGCGGCGCATCCGCAAGAAGGGCTACGCGGTTGATAAAGTCAACGGAGTTCTTTGCGCCAACAAGTGCATTCCTTGCTTCGACATCGAGTAGTAAATTGACCTCAAAATACGAAGCGTAGTTGCTTTTTCCAAACGCGCGAATCGCATAGCTCTTGCCAATCTGACGCGCACCAGTAACGAGTAATGCCTTATTGGAGTTATTCTTCCAGCTCAAAAGCCTATCAGTGACCTTACGGCGTAGCATTAAACCCCCAAATGACAAAAATTGGCAGATAGAATCGACTAAAATCATACAAAAATTGGCAGATAATATTGTCGTAAATATACAAAAATTGGGAGATAGCAAAGGTTCGAATAGGCCTCAAAGCCACTGAAACAGTGCTCTACTTTGCGAAGGGGCTGGGGACGCTGTTGGGTGCGTCTCCAGCCCTCTGATTCTTACTTTGGATCCCGATGGTGGGGTGTTGTCGGTGCTGCTTGCTTGGTTACCTTGTCTCGCCGGACTCCGTGCGTAGGCGGTAGCCATGGACGAGGTCGCTAATGGCCGGCCAGGGAATCTGGCGGTCAACCCAAAATTGGAGCTGGACCAGATAGCGCTCGGTGGCGCGGGTGAGGGCCGCGAACTGTTCGTGAGTCTCAACCTGGGCGTAGAGGTCGCGGCTGTGGGCGAGGACTGCCGTGGTGTCATCCATTTTGCCGGTGACGTCGAAGGCGCCCGAGAACCAGTCGCACAGGCGCGCGGCGCTGTTGTTGATTGTTGCGAGGTCGGCGGTGCCGTCGTTGGCGTTCTCGTTGGCCTGGGCTCGCAGGAGGGAGAGGGCGTCGGCTGCGTTCATGCAGTAGCCGACGGTGAAGTTCCAGACGGCGAATTCGCGGCCGGTGTCGAGCTTGCGGCGACGCATGTAGTCGATGTCGCGGGGCTCCTCGAGCATCATTTGGTCGGCGAGGGCCTCAAGTGCAGTGGTGTACTCGGCAAGGTCGAGTGTGAGCAGGGTGTTGATATCCATCATCTTTAGGCCTCCGCTTCGATCTCGACGATTTCGTTTTTAATGTACATGCCCTGGTTGTCCCAGACATTGCGGCAGGCGTCGGCAAAGCGCTCACGGTCGGCTTCGCAGATGCGGGCGAACATGTTGCAGGTGCCAAAGGGCTCGCACACGTCAAAGAAGATGCAAATTGACGACCAGCCGCCATACCAGCTCACGGCGCCCGCCGGCTCGTGAAAGACGGGGTTCTCGATGTGCTCGTAATTGGCGATGGGGCCCGATACGGGATAGGTTACCTCGGCATCGCAGATCTTGGCCGAAAAGATACGTGACTCGACCGGACAGGACGATTCGAACAGCTTGCATGCCTCGGGAGCCTTGTCCCAGAGCATGTCGGCGAGAAACGTCTCGCCATTTAGCGTGATCTTGAGCATTTTTGTCATAGTAAGGACCTCCTCAATCCGTCGCTCAAGGGGTTCGCTGGCGGATAAGGAGAAGGCAGCAGCGGGGTCGCCGAACCCAAACTTCACGACAGATCTCTGTCGCCCCAGCCCGCGCTGTTCTTCGCTAAAGTACCATGCAGCAATTGCGCGCGCAATATCAGTTTTTGGTTTTCTGGAAGCGGCAATCGACGAGACAGCTCGCCGGCTGCCGGCCGACGCGCGGCAAAGGCACTCGTCTATTCCTTAAGTTGGATGAAAAACGCCATGTTATTGCAGGGCTGCATACTCGTCCAATAAGTGCATAGAATCTCGTATAGCGCGAGTAAGATTTTGCGCTGTCTGTTTTATGTTTAGCAAAGATATAGTTTGCATAATCTGGTCTAATCCCTGCTCTATTAAAATAAAGTTGCACGTAAATGACGTAGATATGCTTGAGCTGGGTTTCTTTACGCTGAGCGGGTAAAAGCGACCGTTCACCGTTCAACTATTTTCAAAATGAATAAAATGAGCGATAAAGAGAATATAAACCTTAATAAACTCGCGTATCGCACGGGCGCGGGTTATTAATGGGTTGTAGACCTTTTACAGAAAGGATTCCAGCAATGTCTAAGCCTCTTGGTAAGCCCGATCGTATTGTCGTCGCCCTTGGCGGCAACGCCCTCGGCAACAACCCCGTTGAGCAGATCGAGGCCGTGAGCAACACCGCTCACGCTCTTCTCGGGCTGATCGAGCAGGGCAACGAGATCATCATCACCCACGGCAACGGCCCGCAGGTCGGCATGATCCAGAACGCCTTCGCCGCTGCCCACGACGCCATCGGCACCCCCGAGATGCCGCTGCCCGAGTGCGGCGCCATGTCCCAGGGCTACATTGGTTATCACCTGCAGCAGGGCATTGGCCGCGAGATGCACAAGCGCTATAAGCGCTGGCACGCCGCCACCGTCGTCACCCAGATCGAGTGCGACCCGGACGACCCCGCGTTCAAGAACCCGACCAAGCCGATCGGCCCCTTCTACACCGAGGAGCAGGCCAAGGAGTTCATGGCCGAGGATCCTTCCAAGGTTTTCGTCGAGGATTCCGGTCGCGGCTGGCGTCGCGTCGTCGCTTCCCCCGATCCCAAGAAGATCGTCGAGGCTGACTCCATCCTCAATCTGCTCGACAACGAGTTCATCGTCATCGCCTGCGGTGGCGGTGGCATCCCCGTCGTCCGCGACTACGAGAACAAGGGCTGCTACAAGGGCGTTCCCGCCGTCATCGACAAGGACCTGGGCGGCGAGCTGCTGGCTGAGGACTGCGACGCCGACGTTCTGTTCCTGCTGACCGCCGTTGAGCATGTCGCTATTAACTTTGGCAAGCCCAACCAGGAGGAGCTCGAGGACATCACCGCCGACGAGGCCGAGCGCCTGGCCGACGAGGGTCAGTTCGGCAAGGGTTCCATGGAGCCCAAGGTCCGCGCCGCCATCAAGTTCGCCCGTTCCCGCAAGGGCCGCACCTGCATCATCGGCGCCCTGGACAAGGCCGCCGAGACCATGGCTGGCCTCTCCGGTACCCGCATCCACGAGTAGCCTCTACTCCATTGCCTCTCTCGTGGGCGCCGGGCAAGGCGCCCACAAACTAGCCTCTCTTCATGAGCCCCGCAGTCCGCTCCGACTGCGGGGCTTTTGCTATTCACCTAGTCATTGGAACCCGGCACTTGGGGACGTTCCTTTCCTGCCGGCAGCTTGGGACAGTCCTTAAAGGCGGTAGTCATTGGGGACGTTCTTAAACGACTAGTCAAACAAGAACGTCCTCAATGACTACTAATTTAAATCTGTCCCCAATGACTGCGGAAAGCGCATCTCACACCGACGCATTGCTTTCGGGCCCTCTCTCCGTGCTCCCTATAAGTTCAGCTGGACTCCCCGCAACCTGTTCCGCGTTGGCGGAACGAGCGCGACGTGGAGTGTCATTCTTTACCGCGTTAGACTAGACGCAGGGAAAGGAGGAGGACATGGATGCTCGCGTTAAGCAGCTTGTAAATATGATCGAGGACGATCAGCCTGTCGCTGTCGCGGTGCTTGCCAAGCGTCTCGAGGTAAGCGAGCGCGCCGTGAGAAACTATATCCATCGCGCAAACGACAAGCTTGCGGGGGTTGCACGCATCGTTGGCAGCAAAGGGCAATATCGTATCGATGTTGCACATGCAGATGAGCTTGCTCGCTTGCTAGACGGTGCGGCTCTGGCCCATCCGGGCATTCCTGATACGCGCGACGGCCGTGTGTCCTTCCTTCTTAACGACCTTCTCATGCGGTCCCAGTGGGTGACGATTGAGGAGTATGCGGATTTACTCTACGTTTCGGCGCGAACTCTGTCCAATGACATGCGTCTGGTAGAGCAGAAACTCGCCCAATTTGACTTGATGCTCGAAAAGCGCCCTCGCTACGGAATCCGCGTTGCGGGTGGGGAGTCGCAACGGCGTCTGTGTCTGGCCTCACTGGTGAGGCCCGTGTTGCCCGACACCGACGATGCAGAGCTCGCCGAGCGCCTGCGGGCCATCGCCGCATGTGTGGACGATGCCCTGACTGCCTCGCCCGTCACGGTGAGCTCGCTGGCATCCCGCAATCTCATCATGCATCTTTACATCGCTCTTGGCCGCATCGAGCAGGGCTGCTATGTCCCGGCTGCAGAATCGGACGTTTTAAAGCTGGAGGGAACGCGCGAATACGCTGCGGCTTTCCAGATTGCCGCAAACATCAAGGATGCCCTGGGCGTGAGCATGCCCCGAGAAGAGGTTGCCTTTATCGCAATCCATTTGCTCGGCAGGGGCACGGGCGTGCCCGAGAAGGGCTCGGCCGTTATCTCGGACGAGATGTGGGAGATCGCTTCCGAGATGGTATGTGCGGTCAACGATGAGTTTAGGTTTGACTTTAGCAGCGATCTTGAACTTCGCATGAACCTTGCTCGGCATATTGGCCCTCTGGGTTATCGCCTTGAATATCACATGCATATGGATAACCCCATGCTGCCCGATATCAAGACGAGGTTTCCGTTGGCCTATTCGATGGCGGCCGGCACCTCGCAGGTACTCGAGCGTCATTTTGGCAGCCAGCCCTCTGATGAGGAGCTCGGCTACATCGCCATGGCATTTGCCCTGGCCCTCGAGCAGCAAGCCGACCAGCCGCGTCGCAAACGCATCCTGATCGTGTGCGCCTCGGGAGCGGGAAGCGCCCGTATGCTCGAGCACCAGTACCGCAAGCAGTTTGGTATGTATATCGAGTCGATTGAGACATGCGACGTCGCCCGCGTGGGAACGCTCGACTTTTCGCACATCGACTACGTGTTCACAACGGTGCCGCTCAACGTCAAGTTGCCTGTGCCCGTCCGCGAGGCCGATTTCTTCTTGGAGACGAGCGATGTCAACGCTATCCGCAAGGTGCTGAGTGATGACGCTGCGCAATCGGACTCCCTGAGCGCTTTCTTTAGCCGTGCCCTGTTCTTCAACCGCGTTGAGGCGTCGTCGAAGCAGGCCGTTCTCCGATATCTCTCCGAGCGCGCCGTCGAGAGCGGCCGTGTCGATGCCCAGTTTGCCCAAGAGGTTGCCGAGCGCGAGAGCGCGAGTGCCACCTCGTTTGGCAATGGGGTGGCCATGCCCCATGGGATGCATCCTTTGAGCGCCGAGGCCTTTGTTACCGTGGGCCTGCTCGAACATCCCATTCTTTGGGACGAATACGGCCATGAGGTCGATATCGTCTTTATGGTGTCGTTTGCCCGGTCGGGCGGCGATGAGACGCGGATCTTGAGCTCGCTGCTCGCTGAGATCTTTATGGACCGCCAGGGGGTCGAGCGCTTACGCGAGCGCCGGTCCTGGCATGAGCTGATGGCGCTTGTGCAAGCGCATATGGCTTAAGGCTTCTTTTGTCGAAAACCCTGCCTGCCTGCAATAAACCTCGAGGATTGCGGGTGGGAGATAGGCGTTTCGAATATTCAAGTACAAACCAAACATCACGGGAGAGGAGACCGTTATGGACGATCAGGGAACCGAGATGGTTTCGTTTCAGCTGGTCGCTGCAGCGGGAGAGGCGCGCAGCCTTGCCTTCGAAGCCCTTGAAAAGGCAAAGGCGGGGGATTTTGACGCTGCCGCCAAACTCATGAAGCAGTCAAAGGATGTGGGAATCAAGGCTCACCACATCCAAACGCAGCTGCTTTCGACCGAGGCGGCGGGCGAGCATCTGTCGGTGGATGTGTTGCTGGTCCATGCTCAGGACCACCTCATGTGCTCCATGCTTGCTCAGGAGCTCGTGCAGGAGCTGATCTGCCTGTATGAGCGCACTGCAGCCAAGAACGCCTAACGGCGTGCGGCGACTATCCAACCAATCAATGCGAAGGGAATCCCTTATGAAGATCCTTCTTGTTTGCGCAGCTGGCCTGTCTACAAGCATTCTGATGAAGAAACTCGAGAAATACGCGGAGCAAAACGGCATCGAGCTCGATATCGATGCGGTGGGTATCGGCGAGTATCAGGAGACCTGCGCCGATTATGACGTGCTGCTCTTGGGGCCGCAGGTGTCCTACCAGCTCAACACCGTCAAGCAGGGGAGCGGTAAGCCGACCGCGGTCATCCCCGCACAGGACTACGGCATGGGCAACGCCGCCAACGTGCTGGCACTCGCCCAGTCGCTGTTGGGCTAGGAGGCGACCATGGAAAAGTTCATGACCCTGCTTCAGGAAAAACTGACCCCTATTGCCAATTTCTGCGGCACCGAGCGCCACTTTGCCTCCATGCAAAAGGGCTTTATGAGCGCGATCAGCTTCATCTTGGTCTCTGCCGTCTTTATGATCATCGCCAACCCGCCGGTCACGGCCGACCTGGTGGCGCAGGGCGGGTTCTGGTCCGTCTTTGGCCCTTGGCTCGATTTTGCCACGGCCAATAAGCTCACGCTGCTCACCCCGTTCAACATGACGATGGGCATACTGTCGGTGATCGTGACGTTCGCAATCGCCTATAACCTGGCGGGCACCTACAAGATGCCCAAGCTTAACGCCGGTATGACCTCGCTGGTGATGTTCCTGATCGCCGCGGCGCCGTCGTCCTACTACCAGCTTGCTGATGAGTCCGTGCTCCAGGCGGTCCCCTGCACCTATCTGGGTGCGCAGGGCCTGTTTACCGCCATCATCGTTGCCCTGGTCTCCGTCGAGGTCACGCGCTTCTGCCAGACCAAGGGCATCACCATCAAGATGCCCGATGGCGTGCCGCCGTTTTTGTCCGAAACCTTTGGCGCCATCGTGCCTATGCTCGCCAACATCCTCATCTTCTTTGGTGGCAACCTGCTGATCCAGATGATCGATCCCACGCTGTCCATCCCCTCGGTTATCGAGAAGCTGCTCGCTGCCCCGCTTTCCGTCGCAGTTGACTCTGTGCCCGGCGCACTGCTTATCTGCTTCATGACGCTGCTGTTTTGGTGCTTTGGCGTCCACGGCAACATGATCGTGATGCCCATCACCGCCCCGGTCACGCTTGCCGCCTTTGCTGCCAACGCCTCACTCTACGCTGCTGGGCAGCCGCTTGAGTTCCACCCGGTACTCATGTCGATGGTCATCAACCTCATCGGCGGCACGGGCAATACGTTCTCTTTTGTGGCGCTTTGCGCGTTTAGGGCAAAGTCGCAGCAGCTCAAGGCATTTGGCAAGGCATCGATCGTGCCGAGCTTCTTCCGTATCTCCGAGCCCGCGATCTTTGGCGCACCCATCATCTTCAACCCGATCCTCATGATTCCGTTTGTGCTGGGCGGTATGATTTCGGCCCTGCTGTATTGGGGTGCAATCTCACTGGGTCTTGTCTCTAACTTCTACATCTTGGTGAGCGGCACGTTCCCCATCTTCGTTCAGGGCTTTATCCAGTGCCTCGACCCGCGCATCTGGGTATTTACGATCGTTTTGATCGTGGTCATGGCTGTGGTCTGGTACCCGTTCTTTAAGGTGTACGACAACCAGCTCCTGGCACAGGAGCAGGAGAACGCCGCGGCAGCTTCTGCCAAGGATACTGAGTAGCATGGGTTACTTTGACAGAACGTCTGCTGCCGGTATGCCCGAGGGCTTTTTGTGGGGCGGCGCGCTCGCTGCCAACCAGGCCGAAGGGGGCTGGAACGAGGGCGGCCGCGGTATGTCGCACTCCGACCTGATTCCACAGGGTCCCGACCGCTGGGATGTGATGTTTGGCAGGCAAAAGCCCGTGGATGATCCGGACAGGCTGTATCCATGCCGTTGGGGCAACGACTTCTTCCATCATTGGCGCGAGGACGTCGAGCTCTTTGCCGAGATGGGCTTTAAGTGCCTGCGTCTTTCAATTTGTTGGAGCCGTATTTTTCCCACAGGGATGGAGGCCGAGCCCAACGGTGAGGGCTTGGAGTTTTACCGTCAGGTATTCGAGGCGCTGCGCGAGCACGGAATCGAGCCGCTCGTGACGCTGTCGCACTACGACTATCCGTTGGCTCTGGTCGAGCGTTATGGTGGATGGCAAAGCCGAGAGATGATCGAGCGGTATGCGCACTACGTCGAGACCGTCGGACGTGCGTACCAGGGCCTCGTGCGTTATTGGCTCACCTTCAACGAGATCAACAGCGTGGCGCTGTCCTATCTCAACGCGGGCGTCACGCTCGAGGATGAGCGTGACCGTGCAGCCGTGACCGCGGCGTTCTCGCACCATATGTTTATGGCGAGCGCTCGCGCTGTCGAGATCCTGCACAAGATCGATCCCGCAAACAAGGTGGGTTGCATGATCGCTGCCGGTGCGACCTATCCGTACCGTTGTGCGCCCGAGGACGTATGGCTTGCGTATGAGGAGGACCGCGGCCGCTACTTCTACACTGACGTGATGGCTGCGGGCGCCTATCCTACTTGGAAGCTGCGTGCGCTCGAGAAAGAGGGTGTTCACGTGCCCTTTGAGCCGGGCGATACGGAGTATCTGGCCGAGCATACCGTCGACTTCATCTCGTTCTCGTACTATTGCTCGCGCTTGGTGTGCGCCGATGACCAGGTGATCGCTGAGAAGGCGGAGGGCAACGTGTTCCCGACGCTGCGCAATCCGTACCTCAAGGATAAAGAGACTGCCTGGAAATGGCAGATCGATGCGCTGGGTTTGCGCGTGACGCTTGCCGGCTACCACGATCGTTACCATCTTCCGCTCTTTATCGCTGAGAACGGTGTGGGCGGACTCGATGCGCTGGAAGACGGCAAAGTCCACGATGCGTATCATATTGATTACCTGCGCAGGCATATTCTTGCGCTACGCGATGCAATTGTCGAGGACGGTGTTGACCTGATGGGATACACGCCGTGGGGCTGTATCGATCTGGTATCGGCCTCGACGGGGCAGATGAAGAAGCGCTATGGCTTTGTTTATGTCGATGCCGATGATACGGGCAAAGGCACGTTCGATCGCTACCGAAAGGACAGCTTCTGCTGGTATCAAAAGGTCATTGCATCAAATGGCGAGGACTTGAGTTAACCCTTGCAAGCCTGCTGCCCCCGCGGCCCGTTTCGGCCGCGGGGGCTTTTGCTATTTACCTAGTCCCCGATGAGACCCTCATTCTGTGGGTAGTCATTGGGGACGTTCTTAAAAGACTAGTCATTTAAGTCTGTCCCCAATGACTGCGGAAACCCGGCACTTGGGGACGTTCCTTTTCTGCTGGCAGCTTGGAACAGTCCTTAAAGCCCGCATCAATCAACTGCGGAAAGCGCATCCCAGAATGAGCGTCCAACATGGGACATAGTTTCCCTTGAGGGCCTCAACCGGAAAATGCATCCCGGAATGTTGCCGGAAAGTGGAACGTAGTTTCCCAAACGGGCCGCTAACGGAAAGTGCATCCCGCTATTGAGCTCCAAAATGGGATGCGCTTTCCGTGTCGGCAGTTCCTGGCAGCCTGGGGCTACTCATTTAAGTCTGTCCCCAATGATTATCCCCAATGACTAGTAGTAGGCCCACATGGCTTCGACTTCGTTAAGGACCTCTACGGCGCCCCAGCGGCGGGCGCTGCGGCTGGCCGAGTTGGGGTCGTAGACGCCAATCTGGTCGGCGTCGTCAATACCGTAAAGCACAATGTAGTGGCCCACGCTGGTAAAGGTGCCCGGCCGAACGGCGGCAATGACGGGCGCTCCCGAACGCAGTGCCTGAGTCATCGATTCGCGATCGATATGGAGTTCCGTTCCGTTGAGTCCCAACTGCCACGCGCCGCTCGTCATAAACGACCACTCGGTGGCGCCGGTGGGGGCATAGTTGCCCGCCTCGGAAAGAGCGCACATATCGACCGGCGTCATATCGGTGTGACCGGTCTTATAGATGTAGACCATGGTAAGGCAGGTAGGGCCGCAGGCATTTTGGCGGATGGTACCGCCGGCGTAGGGCAGCTCCGACCATGCCGGGTCAATCTGATAGATGTGGGGCATGGTGCCGGCTTGCCACTGCGAACGCGGGGTCGAAAACGCAAACGAGTAGCCGGGCGCAACCGGAGCCTTGAGCAGCCTGTCCTCGGCGGTTGGATCGAGGCCGGCCGAGCCGTGGGAGATACACGAGCCTAACAATAAAAAGATCAGGGACGCGACGATGGAACAAAGCGCGATGCGCACGCGGCGGAAGGGCAGTGCGGGAGCGCCGGAGCCGGCTCGAGATGCCGGTCGCGAGCTCAAGCCGCTGCGTTCGCTCTGTGGGCGCGAAAAAGAGCGGCGAACGAAGATGCCGGGTTGGCGACGGCCATTGTGGCGTAGCTGCGAAACATCGGCCTGGCGCCGGCGAGTGCCCGTGCCCGGGCGGTCGCCCTGTCGTGGGTCATCTGTATACTGTCGAGATGAGGCCCCGAACTGTTCCTGGGATCGTTGCGGATCCCCACTTGGGACACCCCCGGGCGTCGGCGTGGTACGGCCAGCAAGGCGAACACTTTGTCGCCGTTGATCACCGTCGTTGTATCCGTATGCCATTCGTACCGCCTTGTCTCATGTATAACCTGTCTATCCTACAAAAAAGATGTGCAACAAAGGGGTCTGCGCGTCAAAAGCTCGGTAAACGGTGCGAAAGGCGCAAAACACACGGCCTCAAAAACATCTCTATATGCGTCCGATGAGCGTACGCCCGTCGGACGGGCGGCAACAATGAGCGGCAAACCGTGCCGTTCGTCCCAAAAACGACGCCGCTCGTTTTGCAGTTCTGCCTTCGGTCGAGCTACAAGCGGAGCTGCTGCGCCAAGGCCGTATCTTAAAGCCACGAAATAAAAGAGCGCGGCAAAACAGACCGCGCAAGGGGTGACGTCAAGGGGCGTCAAAAAGGAAAGGAGGGGAACAATGGCGGACAAGAACGCAGAAGTTGCAGTCGAGGATAACGGCGGTATGAAGAAAACGCTTTCGCTCTGGAACTTCTTCACCATCGGTTTCGGTGCCATCATCGGCACCGGTTGGGTTCTGCAGGTCGGCGACTGGATGGTCGTGGGCGGCGGTCCCGTTCCCGCTATGATCGCATTCCTCTTGGGTGCAATCTTCCTCGTGCCCGTCGGAGCTGTTTTCGGTGAGCTCACGGCTGCTATCCCCATCTCGGGCGGCATCGTCGAGTATGTCGACCGTAGCTTTGGTCGTACGCTGAGCTACATCACCGGTTGGCTTTTGGCCCTGGGCAACGGTATCCTGTGCCCGTGGGAGGCCATCGCCATTTCGACCCTCGTGTCTGAGATGTTCGGCAGCCTGCCCGGTCTTGAGTGGCTGCGCGCCGTCAAGCTCTACACCATCCTGGGCGCCGACGTTTACCTGTTCCCGACGCTGATTGCGCTCGGCTTCGCAGCCTACGTCATCTTCCTCAACTTCCGCGGCGCCAGCTCGGCCGCCAAGCTCCAGGCCTTCCTGACCAAGGCTCTGCTCTGCGGCATGCTGCTCGCCATGGGCGTCTCGCTGTTCACCGGCTCGCCGGACAATGCCATGCCCGTGTTCTCCCAGGTCACCGGCGCTGGCGGCGGCAAGGCCGCTACCGAGGGCGCCAGCCTGTTCGCCGGCATCGTGTCGGTCCTGGTTCTGACCCCGTTCTTCTACGCCGGTTTCGACACCATTCCCCAGCAGGCTGAGGAAGCGGCCGAGGGCCTCAACTGGAACAAGTTCGGCAAGATTATCTCCCTGGCCCTGCTGGCCGCCGGCGGCTTCTACATGGTCTGCATCTACTCGTTCGGCACCATCCTCGACTGGCATGAGTTTGTTAAGAGCCCGGTTCCCGCGCTTGCCTGCCTCAAGGGCATCAACATGCTCCTGTACCTGGCCATGCTCGTTATCGCCACGCTTGGACCCATGGGCCCGATGAACTCCTTCTACGGCGCCACGAGCCGCATCATGCTCGCCATGGGCCGCAAGGGCCAGCTGCCCGAGAAGTTCGCCGAGGTCGACCCCAAGTCCGGCGCTCCCAAGCTCGCCTGTATCGTTCTGGGCGTCATCACCGTCATCGGTCCGTTCCTGGGCAAGAACATGCTCATCCCTCTGACCAACGTGTCGGCTCTCGCCTTCATCTTCTCCTGCGGTATGGTCGCCCTTGCCTGCCTGCGCATGCGCTTCACCGAGCCCGATCTGCCTCGTCCCTACGAGGTGCCCGGCGGCAAGTTTGGCATCGGCCTCGCTATCGCTGCCTGCGCCATCATCATCGGCCTGCTCGTGATCCCGTTCTCTCCCGCCTCCCTCAACATGGTGGAGTGGAGCATCGTGATCGGCTGGTTGGCTATTGGCCTGGCCCTCATGGCTTTCACCAATTCCCGCAAAAAGTAACGCCTAGCCGGGGCGGACCAGGTGCGCGGACCCCTCTCTTCCGCGCACCGAACCCGGCATCACTTGGGTAGCTTTGTGAGGCTGCGACCCAACACGGCCTCGCCCACATATATGGATCCATAAGGAGGAACCATGTCCACTAAGTATGCAATCGTTGGCGGCAAGCTCATCGACGGTACCGGTGCCGAGCCGGTCGAGAACTCCCTCGTTCTCGTCGACGACAACGGCAAGATCGAGTACGCCGGCACTATGCAGGACCTTCCCGAGGGCGTTGAGGTCATCGACGCCGCCGGCAAGACCGTCCTTCCCGGCCTGATCGACACTCACCTGCACTTCTCGGGCAACCTGACCGACGATGACACCGATTGGGTCATGCAGCCGCTCCTCGAGAAGCAGGCCGTCGCCGTCAAGCAGGCCTACGACTGCCTCACCCACGGCCTCACCACCGTCTGCGAGATCGGCCGCTTTGGTATCCAGATCCGTGACTGCATCGACAAGGGCGTCTTCAAGGGCCCGCGCGTTCTGGCCACCGGTCTGGGCTTCTGCCGTGTTGCCGGTCACGGTGACTCCCACCACTGCACCCAGGAGCTCAACAAGGAATCCCACCCCTGGGGCGACCAGGTCGATGGCCCTTGGGATCTGCGCAAGGCCGTTCGTCGTCGCCTGCGCGAGAACCCCGATGCCATCAAGATCTGGGCTACCGGTGGCGGCATCTGGCGCTGGGACTCCGGTCGCGACCAGCACTATTGTTCCGAGGAGATCCAGGCCGTGGTCGAAGAGGCAAAGATGGTCGGTATCCCCGTGTGGAGCCACTGCTACAACAACCACGCCGCTGCCTACGATTCCGTCCGCTTTGGCTGCGAGCAGCTGATTCACGGTTTCGATATCGATGAGCGCACCATGGACCTCATGGCCGAGCAGGGCACCTTCTTCACCCCGACGATCGCCTTCCTGCCCACCTGGTACGCCACCTATCCGCCCGTCTACGTCCCCGAGCTGCACGACAAGTACGAGGGCACCCTGGTCGAGAAGGAGCTGCAGCGCAACTACGACTGCCTGCGCGAGGCCAAGAAGCGTGGCGTCGTCATGACGATCGGCTCCGACTCCTTCTCCTTCGTCACCCCGTACGGCACCTGCTCCATCGAGGAGATGTACGAGTTCGTCGACAAGATCGGCTTCACCCCGGTCGAGACCATCACCTGCGCCACCCTCAACGGCGCCAAGATGTGCCACATCGAGGACGAGACCGGTTCCATCGAGGCCGGCAAGTGCGCCGACCTGCTGGTCGTCAACGGTGACGTCGCCGCCGACATCCATGTGCTCAACACCGACAACATGGACGTCATCATGAAGGACGGTTGGATCGTCGAGGCTGGCACCTTTGGCGAGGCCAACAAATACAGCGCCTAAGATACCGTTTGTCGATGACTGGTTGTAAAACACAGTTTTTGATTGCATAATGCAATGGAGAGGGTCGCTTGCGGCCCTCTTTATTGCTATGGGTGTGGTAGATAAAAGGGGATGACGGTGGATTTAAACAGGCTGATTCTGGGCAAGAGTTACAACTCTACCAAGGTCTTTCGTACGGCCCAGCATGTGGTCCAGGCCATCCTACTCGGTGTTGTCGTTCCGGCGCTTATTCTGCTGCTTATCTGGGATTTAACCGATAATCCCAATCCCGTTCCGGGCGTTGTCGTTATTGCCGGCCTGGTCATGCTGTGCTTCTTTTTCTCGTATGTCTTTGTGGTCCCCGACGACCTCACATCGAGCGCAACCGACCGTACGCTCGCCATCGCATCAAAAATATTCGCCTACACGTCGCGCGGCCTTACGCCCGAAGCGGCCCTGGGTGCCTCTAAAATTATCCTATCCGAGACCATCGCCTCCGCCATCTGCTTTACCGATGGCAAACAGGTGTTGGCAAGCTGGGGCGAGGACTCGGCAAAGTGCCCTGCCGGCACCCCGGTAGTGCTCAAGACCACGCTCAACGTGATTGAGACGGGTGAGCAGAGCGTGTTTTCGCGTGACACCTCCAATGAGACGGGTGGCTATTTTCCCCGCCTGCGCGCCGGCATTGTCGCGCCGCTTACCGTGCGCGGGCATTGTGTGGGCACACTCGAGCTGTATTACCCCCGCCTGAGCAGCATCGATATGCGCCAGACGGCCCTTGCTTCGGGTTTTGCCGATCTCATTTCCACGCAGCTCGCCAGCTTTGAGCTCGAGCGCCAGGACGAGCTCACAGCTCGCGTTGAGCTACGCGCCCTGCAGTCGCAGGTCGACCCGCATTTTCTATTCAATACCATTAGCACGATTGTGTCGCTCGTTCGAACCGAGCCCGACAAGGCGCGATCGCTGCTGATCGACTTTTCCAACTACTATCGTCAGACGCTTTCTGATTCCGATACGCTCACCACGCTCGAGCACGAGGTGGAACAGGGCACCCGTTATATCAATCTTATGCAGGCCCGGTATGGCGACGGCCGTCTGCGCGTTTCGGTCGACATCGACTTCGAGGTGCGCGACAGCCTGGTACCGCCGTTTATCTTGCAGCCGCTGCTCGAAAACTGCATCAAGCATGCGCAGCGCGAGACCGAGCCGCTTTCTATTCGTGTTAGGGCTTTTGAGACCGATGACGGCTTGGAGATCATCGTCGAAGATGACGGCATCGGTATGAACGAAGAAGTCTGCGCGCATCTGTTTGAGCAGCATCGCCGAGAGGAGCCCGAGAGCATTACCGCCGACGGCTCCATCAAGCGAGGTTGCGGCTTGGCGCTCTTCAACGTGCTTCAGCGCATCCATTTCTTTTACGGAGAAGATTCTGGCATGCGCGTGAAGTCCCAGGAGGGCGTGGGAACGCAGGTCATCGTTGAGTTGAACGGCGAGCCGCATGAGCCGGCGCCGCTAACGGTGTAGTACGCGGTTGGATTGAGAGAAAAGAGGGGAAGCGCATATGTCCGAAGGCTGGAACATCTTGGTGGTTGATGACGAGCCTCCCATTAGGGCTGAACTACGCTATCTGTTGGAAAAGGATACGCGTGTGGGTCAGATTGACGAGGCGGGCAATGTCACCGAAGCCGTGGAGTCGATTCTGTCGAACAAGCCCGACGTGCTGTTTTTAGACATTACCATGCCCGGTCGCTCGGGAATTGAGCTTGCCGAGACGCTGCAGAACCTAAAGACGCCGCCGGTCGTGGTGTTTGTGACGGCATTTGCCGAGTATGCGGCCGATGCCTATAACCTCGATGCGGTCGATTACATCGTCAAACCGGTCGAGGATGCCCGCCTGTCAAAGGCGCTCGACAAGATCGAGACTGCCCTGGGCGCTCGCCGTGTCGTCCATGCTCCGCGCCAGCCTTTGCGCCTGACGGTGGATCGCGGGGGCAAAAAGGTGTTCATTCCCGTGGCGGATGTCTGCTACTTTGAGGCGCGCGCCGATTTTTGCAACGCCGTCTGCGCCGAGGGGACGTATCTGATCAATGAGTCGATTTCCTCGCTCGAGCGTCGCCTGGCCTCCGAGGGCTTTATCCGCGTCCATCGCAGCTATCTGGTTAATTTGGAAGACGTACATAATGTCGAGATCGGCTCCACGGGCCTGATGGAGCTCAGGCTCGATCGCGTAACCTCGACGGTGCCCGTGTCCCGCCGTCGCGCTGCCGAGGTCAAATCGCACTTGGGGCTTGCGTAAGGGTCGGTACGCCATCGTTTGCCGTTGCAGGTTTGGTATGACTGTGCGGTGGGCATAATGGATTGCATCGAATGAAATCGAAAGGATCATTATGCCCGCGCTCATTACGCATCATCTGTTTGGCGAGGAAAGCATCGACCGTCTTCCGCGGGGCGTTATCACGTCCGACGAGGAGCGCATCGCCTTTATCCTGGGAAACCAAGGTCCCGACCCGTTTTTCTTCCACATGCTCACGCCGCGCATTTCCGACTGTATGTCGCTTGCTCAGGTCATGCACCGCTCGCGCATGTCGCGCCAGTTCTCGTGCCTGCGCGACGGCGTGTCGCACCTACAGCCGCGCGATGCCAATCTGGGTCGCGCCTTTGCGCTGGGCTTGCTGTCTCACTATGTACTCGACCGTAATGCCCACCCCTTTGTCTACGAGCAGCAGTTTGGCATTGTAGATTCCGCCCCCGAGCTCGAGGCTTCGGGCAGTCAAGTTCACGCCGTGCTCGAAAGCGATCTGGACGTGCTGATGCTACAGCTCAAGCGCGACGGTGCCACGGTCGAGGATTATCCGCCGGCGGGCGAGATCGTCACCACCGACCGCATCAACCGTGTGGCCGGCGTGCTGATGAGCTACATCGCCGGGCGCGTGTACGGTATCGACATCCCGGCGGGGGAGTACGCCGGCGCCGTCTCGGACATGCAGATGCTCTATCGCACCATTGAGCCGGCCGGCTCGGTAAAGACGCGCGCGATTGCCCTGGTTGAGGGCTTGGTGCATGACTACTCGCTGCTCGACGGCCTTGCTCATCGCGTGACGACGGAGCTGCCCGAGCGCACCGGTAACCTGGGCCACCTGACATGGAAGAACCCCTTTACCGATGAGGTCTCGACCGAGAGCTTCCCCGAGGTCTTTGAGCGCGCGCTGACCGATTACGAGCTCACCGTTGCCCGCTTTATCGAGACCGGTGACATGGATGCCGTGACCGGCCATATCAACTATAGCGGCCGCGTACTCGACGCCGACGAGGAGTTCGACCGCGAGGAGTAGGACCCGTGCGTGCCCCTTTGCCGAATCCTTACCAGCGCTTCTGTGCAATTGGGGTACGATGAACTAACTGCATATCGGGCGAATACGAAGGGGCCCTGTCCATGAAATACACCAAGCTCGAGCGTAACTGGGTTATGTACGATGTGGGCAATTCGGCCCTCGTGTTGCTCAATACCTCGGTGGTGCCCATCTACTTTAACGCCATCAATACCGGTGCTTCCTCGGCAGACCTGGTGGTCGCTTGGGGCAACGCTCAGACGATCGCCTCGCTGGTCATTGCCATGCTCATGCCCATTCTGGGCGCGCTTGCCGATTACGCCGGCAACAAGATTAAGTTCTTCTTGGGCTTCTTCCTCACGGGCCTGGTTCTTTGCCTGGCGCAGGCTATCCCAATGTCTGCCATGGCATTTTTGACCGTGTACGTGCTGTGCACCATCGGCCTTAACTCTTCTATGACGTTCTACGACGCCATGCTGCCCGACATTACCACCGACGAGCGCATGGACGCCGTGTCCAGCTCGGGCTATGCCTGGGGCTACATCGGTTCCACCGTTCCGTTCATCATCTGCCTGGCGCTCATCATGGGTGGCCCCGCTCTTGGCGTCCCCACCATGCTGGCAACGCGTCTGTCGTTTATCATCACTGGTGCCTGGTGGCTCATCTTTACCCTGCCGCTCATTCGCACCTATAAGCAAAAGTACGGTCGCGAGCGCGGTCCCGAGGACACCATCGGCCACATCGTGGGCGGTGTGTTCTCCGAGGTCGGACACACCATGCGCGAGATCGCCCACAACAAGACCGTGCTGGTCTACATGATCGCGTTCTTCTTCTATATCGATGGCGTCCACACGGTCATTTCCATGGCTACCAGCTACGGCTCGGCTTTAGGCATCGACTCGACCCAGCTGGTGCTGGCGCTGCTCGTTACGCAGTTTGTGGCCTTTCCGTCTGCCATCATCTACGGCAAGCTCGCCGGACGCGTGGGCACGCTCAACATGATCCTGGTGGCCGTCGCCGCCTACATGGGCATTGTGCTGTTCGCCGCATTCTTCCTAAAGACCGCCTTCGAATTTTGGGTGCTTGCCATTATGGTCGGCCTGTTCCAGGGCGGCGTGCAAGCGCTCAGCCGTAGCTACTTTGGCCGCATTATCCCCAAGGAAAAGTCCAACGAGTACTACGGCTTCTTTGACATCTTTGGTCGTTATGCAAGCGTCATGGGCACCTTCCTGGTGTCGGTCGTCACCTCGCTGACCGGCAACCCGTCGCTGGGCGTCCTTTCCATTGGCGTGCTGCTGATCGTTGGCTTTATGCTGCTGGTTCGCCTGTCCCGCATGACTCAGGCGGCAGAGCAGACCGCATAGGAGCGAGCGGCTATTGGGCCTGTCCGCGGTACTCTTTTGGGGTTATCCGCAATAAACATTGCGACTTGCGAGCAATGATTTGCCCAAGTGGGTATGATGGAATCAGCTAGGTCGCGGGGCGTCGCCTGTGTTTGGCGGCGCCCCGTTTTTGTGTTGCAGGGAGGGAAGGCATGAACGCCACGGTTGTGATTCCAACATATTGGGCAGACGACGAGGCCCATGCAAACGCTCCCGGCGTCTATGACCACTCGACGAAGCTCAACGCCACCAATCCCGAGCTCGACCGCTGCCTGGCCTCGCTCGAGCAGGTGCGCGACATTCCGAGGATTATCCTTTTGGTGGTCTGCCCCATCTCGGCTACGGCTGATGTGTCGAAGCGCGTCCACGAAATCGTCGACGCGCACCCTACGCTCAAGGTCACCGTGGTTACCAACACCCAGGCATCGCGTATCGCCGACCGTGTGGCGCAGATTGCTCCCAAGGGCTCGGGCGAGTGCGTGAGCCTGCGCGGATACGGCGCCATTCGCAATATGGGGCTTGCCTGCGCTGCGGTGCTCGGCCACGATGCCGTTGTCTTTTTGGATGACGACGAGACCGTTATCGATGCCGACTTTATGAAGCGCGCGACCTATGCACTGGGCCAGCAGACGCGTCAAGGCCTGCCGATTTTGGTTAAGAGCGGTTACTTTTACGATCGAGACGGATCGCCGTTGGCGCCCACAGACAAGGTGGGCATTTGCCATCGTTGGTGGACCAAACGCATCGAGTTTAATCGCTGGATGAAAAAGGCGCTCTCGGGCACCCGTATTTCGCGTTCAAACTACGTGTGCGGCGGCCTTGTGGCGCTTCATGCCCGCGCCTTTACCCGTGTGGCGTTTGACCCGTTTATCACCCGAGGCGAGGACCTAGATTACCTCTTTAACATGCGCATGTTTGGCTACGACGTGTGGTTTGACAACGAGTGGGTTGTTCGTCACCTGCCGCCCGAGTCCGAGAAGCGCTCGCCGCGCTTTATGCAGGATGTGTACCGTTGGTACTACGAGCGTGCCAAGCTGACATTTGCCGCGCACCAGCAGGAGCTCGTTCCCGTCACGGCCGCGTCGCTCATGCCCTATCCGGGCCCGTGGATTTCGCGCGAGCTCGACGACCGCGTGCGCAAGACCGCCATGGTTCGCAGCATGTTTACCCGCGAGCACGAGGGGTACCTGCGCATTTGGCGGCACGGTATTGACGAGGCCAAGACCTACGCGCGTCAAAACGCCGCAAGCTACCTGCGTTTTCAGAGCTTCTGGCCCAAGATCATGGACGGGCTCTGGCGCGACGCACAACTGACCAGCATCCTGGAGGGGACTGAATGATCGACCGCCGCGCCCAGCGCGATAACTCAATATCTATCTTTCGCGTGATCGCCGTTGTCTGCGCCATTTGCGTGCTGGTGTACTTTATTTTTGCCCTGGCGACTGGAATCGAGCCGATCGCGACCGTGGTCGCCTGCGCACTGCTGTGCATCTTTCTGTGCATTTTTATCTATTTGACGCTCAATCCCGATTCGGTGCGTTCGCAGTACACCGAAGAGACACTCTCGGTGGCCTCTGCCATGCTCGAGGACATCAAAGGCGGTCTGACGCAGGAGTCGGCGCGTCTGGTGTGCCAGCGCATTTTGCCCGAGACGCGTGCCATGACGGTTGCCATCACCGACGAGAGCAACGTGCTGGCCTGCGCGGGCGAGTTTGAGGAAAAGCTGCTGCCCGATTCGCCCATCCACACACTTGCCACGCGCTACGTCATCGAGCACGGTATCGTCCAGTCGTTCAACCGTGTGGTGGACGTGGTGGGCTCGGATGGCTCGCACAACCATGTTCCTGCCGGTATCATCGCTCCTATCAAGGTGGGCGACCGCACCGTCGGCACGCTCAAGTTCTACTACAAGACCCCGCGTGCCGTCGACCGCACTCAGTACGCGCTTGCCTCGGGTTTTGCCGAGATCCTGTCCACGCAGCTCGCCATCCACGAGCTCGAGGTGCAAAAGGAGCTCACGGCCCGTGCCGAGGTGCGTGCCCTGCAGGCGCAGATCAACCCGCATTTTCTGTTCAACACGCTCAACACCATCGCGTCGTTTACGCGTACCGATCCGCTGCGCGCCCGCGAGCTGCTGCGCGAGTTCTCCTCGTTCTATCGCGCCACGCTCGACAATTCGGGCTCGCTCATTCCCGTGTCGCGCGAGGTCGCGCAGACCAAGCGCTACCTGACGTTTGAGAAGGCGCGCTTTGGCGAGGATCGCGTGCTGGCGACCTTCGACGTGTCCGAGGACGTCGAGGACACGCTGGTGCCGGCATTTGTAATCCAGCCAATCGTCGAGAATGCCGTGCGCCATGGTATGGGCGACGACGATGCACTGAGGATCGACGTGTCGGTCCACAGGGATGGCGAAGATGCGATTTTGATTGTGGTCGCCGATAACGGCGTGGGCATGGACGAAGGCACCGCTGCCAGACTGTTTGACGAACGCTCCGCCCGTCCCGACGCCAGCTCCCCGCAGGGCGGCGGCGCCGGTGTGGCCATGCACAATATTTCGGAGCGCATCCATCGCTTTTATGGACCGCACTCTTATACACGCGTCGAATCGGCTCCGGGCAAGGGCGCTAAAGTGCTCCTGCATCTCGATTTGTCGGAGAGCATCTTCGACATTCAAGAGTAGAATGATAGGTTACGGGTTTAACGCTAGTTGGCGGATGCCCGACGTAGTTAGTTGACGAAAGGTTTTACCCCTATGCTGCGTGCGATGATTGTGGATGATGAGGCCCCGGCCCGTTCGGAACTTCGCTTCTTGCTCGAGCAGACGGGCAAGATCGGCACGATCACAGAAGCGTCGAGCGTTCGCTCCGCTATCGAGATGCTTATGGAGAGCCGCGTCGATGTTGTGTTCCTCGATATCTCGATGCCTGGCGCTTCGGGTCTGCAACTTGCCGAGGCACTGCATAAGCTCAAGAATCCGCCGGCGATCGTATTCGTAACCGCGTACAGCGATCATGCGGTCGAGGCGTTTGATGTGGATGCCGTCGACTATCTGATGAAGCCGGTCGAGGAGGCTCGCCTGGATCGAGCGATCGATAAGGTTATGCAACGCGCCAAGCCTGTCACGGACAGCAAGGTGACCATCGAGCGCATCCCGGTGGAAAAGGGCGGCCGCAAGGTCCTCATCCCCGTGGACGACATTCGCTTTATTATGGCCAAGGACGATTACTCCTGTATTTATACGGTCGATGACCGCTTTTTGTCCACGACCTCGCTGGCACAGTTCGAGGCCAAGCTCTGCGACTTTGGCTTCTTCCGCGTTCACCGCCGCTATATCGTCAACTTGGCGTGTGTCACCGACGTCGAGACGGTTCCCTCGGGCGCTATCCAGCTGGGCATTACGGGCGTCGACGAACGCGTACCGGTTTCGCGCCGTCGCGTCGTACCGCTCAAAAAGGCCCTGAGCCTCTAGTACACCGGCCCCGCAGCCCTGTAGACCAAAATCGTCTGCGGAGCCGTGGGGCTTTTTGCATGAATGCACCAAATCTTTTTGCGGAAGGGATCCCATGAACAGTGCAAGCGCCAAGCGTATCGACATTATCTCGGACACCCACGGCTATCTTTCGCCTGCGCTCTTGGACGAGCTTAAGGGTGCGGATCTGATTATCCATGCCGGCGACCTTACGTCGGAGATGGACTACGAGCATCTGCGCACCATCGCCCCCGTGCGAGCGGTGCTGGGCAATAACGACTACTATCGCGACTATGGTCCCGATGTGGACCGCTTGGCGCTCTTTACCTACGAAGGCCTCAAGTTTGCCGTAGCCCACTACCGTGAAGACCTCCCGGTTGGATCCGTAGACGTAGCCATCAACGGTCACACCCACGTAACCAAAGAAGCCCAAGTGGGTCGCTGCCTGGTCCTCAACCCAGGCAGTGCCAGCTATCCAAGAGGCACCCGAGGCCCCACCATGGCCAGAATGCTTGTCAAGGACGGCAAGATTCTGAGCATCAAATTTATTGACCTAGAGTAGGTGCAACAAAAACGGGGGATGCAGATCGCATCTCCCGTTTTTCTTTGAGCCAAAGGCCGAAGTTCAACAACAATCTTAGACAACCCCGCCGAGGAGAACGGGGACCTCGAGCCGCGGAAGCGGCGAGGAACAAAGTCTTTGAAGCAAGTGACGGCAGGGAGGGTCTCCGGGGCCGGCTGGCGCGGGTTGAGTTTGTCGCGAGTTCCGCACGCAAAGGAAAGCACTTAATGTGCTTTCCGTCTTGCGCAGGACTGTAGAGCAGCAAACTCAACCCGCGCCAGCCGGCCCCGGAGACCCTCCCGGAGGGACCGAAAAACTTTTTCAAAAAAGTTGTTGCGCGGCGGACAGACTTCTGTGTATACTAATCCCCGCAGCGCACGCGAGCGGAAACAAACGCGAACGACTGCCTGGGGAGTTAGCTCAGTTTGGTTAGAGCGCCGGCCTGTCACGTCGGAGGTCGCGGGTTCGAGCCCCGTACTTCCCGCCAACGCAATTAAAGCCACGTCTTCGGACGTGGCTTTTTGCGTTTAATAGGCCCTCGATCTTATATGCCTCTTTATCCAAATCACCGCATTCGCAACGAGCGAGCCGGCCTCTACTGATATATGTGTTCAAACAGGGGGTTTGTTGCGCAACATCTGTTCAATGAAGCAGGGGGTTCGGTTATACTAAATTGCACTTTAGGCCGTACCTGATTCAGCTAGTCTTCAAGTGCGGCATTCAGTGAACACCCATTTTATAATTTGGTTGTTCAGGCGGTCATTTGGCGTCTCGACACAAGCTCGGCCCCGGAGCTCGTTCGAGCTGTTCGTATTCCTTGAAAGGGGAAACATGGACATATCGAGGAAGACTGATTATGCCCTTCGCATGCTTGCGATGCTTGCCGAGGAGCCGGAGCGGTTGCTTTCTGTTCGCACTGCTGCCGAAGAGGTCAATGTTCCGTATTCGTTTGCCCGTTCGATTCAGCACGGCTTGGTTCAGGCCGGCATTGTGGAGAGCCTGCGTGGTGTTCATGGCGGCATGTGCCTTAAGGTGAGCCCCGACGATGTCACGATCCGTCAGGCCGTAGAGGCCGTTCAGGGCCCCATGGTTATGAACGATTGCACTGCGCCCGATGGCGACTGTGCGCGCATGGGCACGTGCTGCTATCATCCCCTGTGGGCCGGAGCCCAGGCGCTGATGCGCGACTATCTCGATTCCGTTTCGCTCGGCGATATCGTCGCCCATCGCCAGTTTCCGGCTGTCGATCCCAAGTTCGCCGACCGCGATGCGTTTCCCGAGTACGCCGCTTGCGCGTATGCTTGCCGGGAGGAATAGCGCCGCATAAGGAGCATTGTCATGATTCAGGACCCCTTTCGTTCGATGATTCGTTCGGAAGGGGTCCTGCGTTATCGCGACCTTCCGTGGCGCCGCACGCGCGACCCGTATATCATCTGGCTTTCCGAGGTCATGCTGCAGCAGACGCAGGTGCCGCGCGTGGAGACGCGCATGCCGGCGTGGCTCGATCGCTTTCCGACTGTCCGGGCGCTTGCTCAGGCCGCCCCTTCCGATGTCTTGGATGCGTGGCAGGGGATGGGCTACAATCGCCGCGCCCTGGCGCTTCACAGGGCTGCACAGTGCGTTGTGGAGGACTGGGATGGGGAGTTTCCGCGTGAGATGCACGATCTGGTCGCGTTGCCCGGCATTGGCCCGGCAACGGCGCAGGGCATCCGTTCGTTTGCATTCGATCTTCCGGGCGTGTATCTGGAGACCAACGTGCGCACGGTCTTTTTGCATCATTTCTTTCCCGATGTGCCGGCCGTTCCCGATCGCGACCTGGTGCCGCTGATTCAAGCTGCCTGTCCGGCGGCCCCCGGTGCGGCGGCGGATGAGATTGCGCCCTTTGCCGCGCCTCAAGACGATGCCGACACGCCGCGCGCGTGGTATTACGCGTTGCTGGATTACGGCGCGTATCTTAAAAAGACGCTGCCCAATCCGTCCAGGCGGTCGGCGAGCTATAGTCGTCAGTCCAAGTTTGAGGGCTCGCGTCGCCAAAAGCGCGCCCACATTGTGCGCATGCTGCTGGCAGCGCGCGATGGGCAGCCGGCAGGTATTACGCTCGATGAAGCCGTTGCAGGCGTTAACGAGATGGAGACGGCAGCCGGCCGAGAGCCGGTCGAGCGCGAGCTGGTCGCAAGCATCCTTGCCGATCTGGAGCGCGAGGGCTTTTGCCGCTCCGAGGGCGATCGTTGGCTGAGTGTATAGCTCGCTCAAATCTGAAGAACGGGATTGTAGGGTTTAAATTCGCGGCTTGAGGGCATCCTAAAGACAAGGTCGCTCAAAGCCCATGGGCGGCACGTGTTGAAGGGAAGTACACCTATGGATTTTGAGAACTCTCAGACCAAGAAGAACCTCGAGACCGCTTTTGCCGGTGAGTCCCAGGCACACACCAAGTATCGCTACTATGCATCCAAGGCCAAAAAGGACGGCTACGTTCAGATCTCGAACATCTTTGCCGAGACGGCGGGCAACGAGTCCGAGCATGCCAAGCTGTGGTTTAAGTACCTGCACGACGGTGCCGTCCCGGGCACTCTGGACAACCTGCGCGACGCCGCCGCGGGCGAGAACTACGAGTGGACCACGATGTATGACGAGTTTGCCAAGACCGCCGAGGAGGAGGGCTTTGCCGAGATCGCTGAGAAGTTCCGTGGCGTCGGTGCCGTGGAGAAGGCTCACGAGGAACGCTACAACAAGCTCGTTGAGCGCATTGAATCGGGCGAGGTGTTTGAGCGCGAGGGCGTAAAGGTGTGGAAGTGCCTGAACTGCGGGCACCTGCATGTTGGTGCCGAGGCGCCCGAGGTGTGCCCGGTGTGCAACCACCCGAAGGCGTACTTTGAGGAGCAGGTGGTGAACTACTAGCGCCGATACGAACGCGGACTGCGGAGCGCAGAGCGGGGAAATACCTTTCCCTCTCGCTCACGGCTCCGCAGGGTCGCGCGAGGCAAAGGTATTTCCCCGCCCTGCGCTCCGGCTCCCGGTCGTCGCGTGCTCGTTACTGAAAAGCTGATTAGAAGTTTGTGTGCCGCCCCTATCGGGGCGGCACGTTTTTGTGTGGGGTCCCGGTCTTCACAATTTCCGTCAGGCTTTTGGTTAGGTTTTGGTCGGTTGGCGTAAGGGCGGAAGGGCAAAAGATCATTCGATAAAAAAGCTCAGAGAAAGTGCTGGTAGAGGAGTTGTTGAGCTTTTCGACAGTTTTCTGACTATAGAATCTTTGCGGCTATTGCCGCGGATTTCGTTGCCGCGGCCGCGATGGTGCGGGATGCTGGGCGTAAGCGTCGAATGCTCCGATTGAGGAGGCCAACATGGATCTGTTTCTTGAGACCCCGCGGCAACAAGCCGAGCGCATGTTGCGCCAGCAGCAACGGCTTATGGAGATGCAAATGCAAGGGGCGGCCGTCCAGCCTCCTGCGCAAAACGCCGCGTCCGCGGTATCGTCTGCGGGTGAGGTGGACCCAGGAGCCTATTCCGTACAGCAAGATTCATATGCGCAGGAGCTTGCGTTCGACAAGCGTCGTGCGCGTCGCCGTCGTTGGACCCAGCGCCTGCGTACGCTGGCGATGATCGTGCTGATTCCGTTGGGGCTCGCGGCAATCTTCTTGGCCTCATATGCCCTCACGTGCATTCTCAACGGCGCCTCGCCCAGTGAGGTGCTTGAGCACTTGGCGGTTCTCGGCCAGCGCCTAAGCGATGTCGTAACAACTATCCGCGCCGGCTGGGAGAGTTAGCGTTTTAGTACCTGTGGCCCAAAATCCATTTGTCCGATTGCCATGTGACGCCCGGTGCGTGTGGCGGGGTAAGATTGATCGCGGTTTTGATTGATGATCGATTGGGTTTGTTGGACGGAGTCTATGTCTGCTATTGATATCGTGCTTGTTGTGATTGCCTTGGTGGCGGTGGGGGTTGCTGTGGCTTGTGCCCTGCAGCTCAAGGGCCTTCGCGCCGAGCTGCGGGAGCGTGGCGATAGCGGAACAGAGATGCTGGCTGCGCTCGAGCAGGCCAATAACGCGCTCGACACCCTGAACGTCGCGTTGGCAGAAACCCGCCGCACAGCAAATGCCATCGCGCAGCAGCAGACGACCGATGCGGCCGTAGGGCAACAGCGCTACCTGACCATTGCGCGCGAGTTCTCGCAGGCCGGCGACCGTATGGATGACCTGCGCCGCGAGACGGCCCAACAGCTCGGCGCCAACCGCGAGGGTATCGAGCACCGCCTGGACAAGGTGCGCGAGACGGTCGATGCCCAGCTGGGCGCCATCCGCAAGGACAACAACGTGCAGCTCGATCAGATGC